>DBOA01000076.1 GCA_002299195.1 Sphingomonadales bacterium UBA658 | reverse complement strand
TTCGTTGCCTTGGTCGCGCTGGCCAACGGCATATTGGGCGGCATCGGCGGCTGGTTTGGCCAGCCGGACCTGAGTTTCCAACAAATTGTCGGCTATGCCTTTGCGCCCATAATGTTCCTTTTGGGCGTGCCGTGGCATGAAGCGATTCAGGCTGGCGGCTTGTTCGGCACCAAAATCGTTCTGAACGAATTTGTCGCCTTCATTGATCTGGGCGCACTGAAAGAACTTTCCGCACCGACCGTCGGCATCGTCACATTCGCCTTGTGCGGATTTGCCAATTTCAGCTCGATTGCCATTCAAATGGCCGTGACGGGAAGCCTTGCGCCAAACCAGCGGCCCATGATTGCCAAGCTAGGCTTGAAAGCGCTTGCTGCCGGGTCGCTATCGAACCTGATGAGCGCGGCGCTGGCCGGTTTGTTCTTGTCTTTGGGCTAATTAATTTTCGCCAGCTGCCCGCTTTAATTCATAGAGAAGATCAAGCGCCGCCCGCGGGCTAAGCGCGTCGATATCTAGGCCAGTCAGCTTTTCCCGCAAGGCATCGACCTTGGCCTCGGCGGCGTCGAGCGCGGCGCTGAACAATGGTAGATCCCCCAGACCCGCGGCCAAGCCGCCGGTTTCCGCGCGCCCCTTTTCGAGCTTCTCCAGCACAGTCTTTGCCCGCGACACGACTTGCGGCGGAAGACCGGAAAGCTTTGCCACCGCGATCCCGTAACTGCGGTCGGCGGGACCATCGCCAAGCTCGTGGAGCAAGACGAGGTCGCCCTTATACTCCTTTGCGCGGACATGGTGCAGCGACAGCGCGTCAAGGCTGTCCGACAACCGTGTGAGTTCGTGATAATGCGTTGCGAACAGGCAGCGGCAGCGATTGGTTTCGTGAATGCCTTCGACAACCGCCCATGCAATAGCAAGGCCGTCATAGGTCGATGTGCCGCGTCCAACCTCGTCCAAAATCACAAAGCTGCGTTCGGTTGCCTGCGCAAGAATGGCCGCCGTTTCGACCATTTCGACCATGAAGGTCGACCGCCCGCGCGCCAGATTATCCGATGCGCCGACGCGGCTGAAAAGGCGGTCCACAAGGCCAAGCTTTGCCGATGTCGCGGGGACATAGCTTCCCGCCTGTGCCAGCAAAACGATCAAGGCATTCTGCCGCAAGAAGGTGGATTTACCGCCCATATTGGGACCGCTCACCAACCACAGCCGCTTGTCGGGCGAAAGCTTGCAATCATTGGCAATGAACCGGTCACCCGATTTCGCGAGTGCGCTTTCGACCACTGGATGTCGGCCGCCTTCGATTTCAAGGCATGGGTGGCTGACAAAAGCGGGACGGCACCAATTGCCCTCTGCAGCGCGTTCCGCCAGCGCAGCGGACACATCGATCCGCGCCAAGGCGTCCGCGCTGGCGGCGATTGCATCACGGCGGGCAAGTACAATCGCGGTCAGCTCTTCCAAATGCGCAGCTTCAGCAGCCAAGGCGTGCCCGCTGGCCTGTGTAATGCGCATGGCCTCTTCATGAAGCTCAGGCGAATTGAAACGGACTGCGCCGGCCATCGTTTGCCGGTGCGCAAAGCCTGACCCAGCCGCCATGAGCGCATCGCCATGCTTTGCGGGTACTTCGACAAAATATCCCAGAACGGCATTGTGCCGGATCTTCAGCGCAGCCACGCCGGTCGAATCGCGATAGCGCGCTTCCAATTGGGCAATCGCCTGCCGCCCGTCGCGGCCAGCCGAACGCAGCACGTCCAACGCCGCATCATAGCCTTCTGCGATATAGCCGCCCTGCGCGGTGTCGGTGGGCGGGGAGGTAACAAGCGCACGGCCGAGGATGTCGACCATATGGCCGTGGCCATCCAACATCGGCAGCAATTGGTCGAGCAATTGGGGGCGGTCGGCCATGGCGCCCAATCGTTCCCGCAGATGGCGCGCGGCATCCAACCCATCGCGGATTTGCCCCAAGTCACGAGGACTGCCGCGTCCCGCAACAACACGGCCCAATGCGCGGGCAATATCCGGCAATTGTCGCAAAGCGGACCGGACGGCATCGCGGGTCAACGGTGCGTCATGGAACCACTGCACCAGCGCCAAGCGCGCTTCGATAATATTCTGGTCCATCAGCGGCGCAGATAGGTCCGACGCAAGCTGGCGTGCGCCAGCACCCGTTATCGTGCGATCCACCTCGGCCAGTAACGACCCGGCACGCGCGCCTTTGTTCGCTGCGCTGATTTCCAGGCTATCGCGCGTTGCTTGGTCAATCAGCAAATGGGCATGCACTTCACGCCGGACCGGCAGTTTAAGGAAGGGCATATTGCCGCGCCCGACATGCGCCAGATAAACGATGAGCCCGCCAGCGGCAGCCTGCTCAGCGCGCGTGACCGCGCCGATGGCATCCAAGGTCGAAAGCGCAAAATGCTGTTTCAACAAATCGCCGCCGACGATGCTTTCAAAGTCCGCGCGCGGGCGAATGATTGCGCCCGTAAGTTGTTGCGCCAAACCATCCGGAACGACCAGTTCGCTGGCGGAAAGGCGTGCAAGCTCCGCTTCGAGTGCGCTCGCCGCAACGGTGACGAGTTCGAAATAGCCCGTCGAAATATCTGCTGCCGCCAGACCATATTCGTCACCCACCGGCGCGACCGCGACGAGCATGTTGGAAGTCCAGCTGTCCAACAAGCTGTCCTCCGTCAGCGTACCTGCCGTCACGAACCGGACAATGTCGCGCGCCACCAATGTCTTCGAACCGCCGCGCGCCTTGGCATCTTCGGGGCTTTCGGTTTGCTCCGCAATCGCGACGCGGTGCCCTGCCTTGATGAGCCGCGCCAGATAGCCTTCGGCTGCATGCACCGGCACGCCGCACATCGGAATCGGCCTGCCATCATGTTCGCCGCGTGATGTCAGCGCGATATCCAACGTTGCAGCGGCCGCGCGCGCATCATCAAAAAATAGCTCAAAAAAGTCGCCCATGCGGTAGAACAATAGGCAATCTTCGGCCTTCGCCTTCAGCCCGAGATACTGCACCATCATTGGTGTCGGTCCCGATGTAGCTTTCATTGTCCCCGTCATGGGCAACGCGATAGCGGAGCCGTTCCTTTGGGGCAATGCTTGCCCTAGCGGCACCACCGCGTTAGGGCAGTTTAAATGATAAAATAGGGTCAGGGCCAAAAATGAACGATAGCGACGTCCAGATTACAGCTCAGGAAGCATTGGATTTCCATTCCCAGGGCCGCCCGGGAAAAATTGAAATCGTGGCAACCAAGCCAATGGCCACACAACGTGATTTGTCGCTCGCATATTCACCAGGTGTCGCAGTGCCGGTGCAGGCCATTTATGACGACCCGGCAACGGCCTATGATTATACTGCCAAGGGTAATCTCGTCGCCGTTATCTCAAATGGTACAGCGATTCTTGGCATGGGCAATTTGGGTGCATTGGCATCCAAGCCCGTCATGGAAGGCAAGGCGGTGCTGTTCAAACGCTTCGCCGACGTCGACTCGATCGATATCGAGGTGAAGACCGAAGATGCACAGCGCTTCATTGATGCGGTCGAACTTCTTGAACCGACCTTTGGCGGTATCAATCTGGAAGATATTGCAGCGCCCGATTGCTTCATCATTGAACAGACGTTGAAAGAACGGATGAACATTCCGGTTTTTCATGATGACCAGCACGGCACCGCCATCATCGCAGCAGCAGGATTGATCAATGCGTGCGAGCTTACGGGCCGTTCGCTGAAAGACATAAAGATTGTCTGCAATGGCGCAGGCGCAGCGGCGATTGCCTGCACCGAGCTGATCAAGGCCATGGGCGTACCGCACGACAATGTGATTATGTGCGACCGTTCCGGCGTGATTTATCAGGGCCGTACGGAAGGCATGGATCAGTGGAAATCGGCGCATGCGGCAAAAACAACCGCGCGCAATCTGGCAGAGGTCATTGTCGGCGCAGATGTTTTCCTTGGCCTTTCCGCCGCCAATGCGTTGAGCGCCGATATGGTAAAGTCGATGGCGCCTGAGCCCATCATTTTTGCCATGGCGAACCCCGATCCCGAAATCTCGCCACCTGTGGCGCGCGCGGCGCGGCCCGATGCGATCATTGCGACGGGACGGTCAGATTTTCCAAATCAGGTCAACAATGTCCTGTGCTTTCCATTCCTGTTCCGCGGCGCGCTCGACGTACGCGCCACGACGATCAACGAGCCCATGAAGATTGCGGCATCGCATGCCTTGGCACAATTGGCGCGTGAAACCGTGCCCGAAGAAGTGGCGGCTGCCTATGGCGGCATAATGCACAAATTCGGGCGGGATTATATCATCCCGTCGCCATTCGATCCGCGCCTCATGGAAATCGTCGCCTCAGCCGTGGCAAAGGCAGCAATGGATTCGGGCGTCGCGCAAAAGCCAATTGCCGATATGAACGCCTATCGCGCGAGCCTGCGCGCGCGGCAAAACCCAACGACATCCGTTCTGACCCAAGTTTATGCAGCCGCACGGGCAAAGCCAAAGCGCGTCATTTTTGCCGAAGCTGAAGAAGACGTCGTGTTGCGCGCCGCCGTTCAGTTCAAACAAGATGGCTATGGCGTACCCGTGCTGGTCGGACGCGATGCGCGCGTTACCGAAAAACTGATCGGGCTCGGCGCCAATCCGGACGAATATGAAATCCATAACAGCGCCCAAAGTCCATTGGTCGAGAAAATGGTCGACCGGCTGTACAGCCGCCTGCAGCGTCGTGGCTATCTGCGCCGCGATATTCAGCGGATGGTCAACCGCGACCGCAACATCTTTGGCGCACTGCTGCTGCAGATGGACCAAGCCGACGCGATGATCACGGGTGTCACGCGTACCTTTGGACAAACCTTGCGCGAATTGCGCCGGGTGCTCGATGCCAAGAAGGATGCGACACCGTTCGGCATTCACGTGATGGTTGGAAAAACACATACGGTGTTTATCGCCGACACCACGGTCAATGAGCGCCCGACAGCTGAAGAACTTGCCCATATTGCCGAGAAAACCGCTGGCGTTGCCCGCCGCATGGGCCATGTCCCGCGCGTTGCGTTCCTGTCATTCTCGACCTTTGGCAATCCGGCTGGAAACTGGCTGAATAACATCCGCGATGCCGTTGCCATATTGGATGCCCGCCGCCCCGACTTTGAATATGAAGGCGACATGCCGCCGGATGTTGCGCTCAACCCTGCGTTGATGAAAAACTATCCGTTCTGCCGTTTGTCCGGACCCGCCAA
>DBOA01000201.1:478-13534 GCA_002299195.1 Sphingomonadales bacterium UBA658 | reverse complement strand
CCAGATCAGGATGAAGCACGCCAGCTTCGTCGTGCTCAATGGCTCGCCGTACACGAAAACTCCCAGCAGGAAAGCAATGGACGGTGCCGTATATTGCACAAAGCCTAGGCTGGTATAGCTCATCCGGCGGGCGGCGGTCGCGAACATCAGCAACGGGATGGCGGTGACCGCACCTGCCAATATCAAAAGCCCCGACGTCGTCACATCATCGCCAAATCCGCCGCCGCCAACTTGCGCGAAATAGAGCACCGCACCCAACGCCAGTGGCGCGAGCAACGTCGTCTCAGTTGCAAGGCCGGGAACAGAGCCAACGGGGGTAATCTTGCGGATAAGGCCGTAGAGGCCAAAGCTTAAAGCGAGCGATATCGAGACCCATAAGGTATCGAGCGCATCACCGATGAGGATCGCAACGCCAATGGCGGCAACGCCAACGGCGACCATCTGAAGCGGCCGCAATCGCTCACCTAAAAACAGACGCCCCAGCAGGACATTCACCAAGGGGTTGAGATAATAGCCAAGGCTGGCTGCCAGAATATGGTCCGTGGAAACGGCCCAAATGTAGATCAGCCAGTTAATGGCAACCAGCGTGGCAGAGGCAAGCAAGTTGCGCAGATGCGCCTTGTGGCGGAAAATGGCGGCATATTCGCCAAGCTGTTTGCGAAAGGCCATAATGACCAGCAGCAGCGGAATGGACCACAACACGCGCTGCGCAACGACCGCGATTGGGGAGACATGGCTCAGCAGCTTGAAATAAACCGGGACGAAGCCCCAGATGAGATATGCCGACATGGCATAAGGCAAGCCACTTGGCTGCGCGGTTTCAGATTTGTCGGTCATATGTTGTGCTAAGCCTTCGCGAGGGGATCAAATGATCCCGCCGCCTATCCAGAGGCGCAGCGCGCAAATGGCTATAACGACCAAGCAGAAGTTGCGACCGCTGTCCTTTTCCGACGCGAAGCCAAAGGCTGCGCCGACGCCAGCGATCAGAATAATGAGCCAGTTCAGCCATCCCAGCAACGGGATGAACCCGATAATAGCCAGCAAGAGTGCAATCAGGCCAAACAGAAATGCGAGGATATTTGCCATAAGGCGACTGTGGCGGGTTTTTCGAATTGTGGCAAGCAAAGCCAGCCGTCCCAATCGGTCCCGCGCATATCGCGGCACCGAAATGACAAGAGGCTCAGCCTATCACCAGACTGAGCCTCATTATACCCACGCATCTTTGGACATTCAGCGCCACTGTTCCAATCCGCGATAGTTGATGTCGACCACGCGGCCACGCTCTACAAAGCAGGTGAACCGGCCCTTGTCATAACCGCGCTGGTAAGCGTTGCCGCCAAATCGGTCATTGCCGTAATTATTATTCTCGTAACGGCCACGTCCGCCGTCTTGAACAACGACATTGCCTGTGACCCGATAGCCAAAACGCGTCCGTTCGATGCTGCGCACTTGCGTGACGTCTGAACGGCTGTAGCCATTGGCCCAACGTTCAACGCTGGCGACGCACTGGTTTACAGCGGCGCGGCCGCTGCCGCCTCGATTGTCGTAATTATAGCCTGCGCGGTTATTATCGTAGCGATCATCATAACCGCGGCGATCGTTGCGGCTATTGTTGCCGCTTGAAAGCACAGCGGCAAGACCACCGAGCACGACCGCTCCGGCAATAATTTCGCCGGCACTTATGCTGTCACGGTCGCGGTTGCGGTCATGGCGATCACGCGCTTGCGCGGGAACGGTTACACTCACCAAAGCTGCAGCAGCAGCTCCCGCGCCAAGCAAAGTTTTGGTCATGAAATTCATCTTCGTTCTCCTTGAACCGGTCCAGTCATTCTGTGCCGATGGAGAGCGAATATGCGATTCGGGTTGACCGGATGCTGAATTGACTTGTCAGCATCCGTTCATCTAAATTGCCATTTTCATGAACGATTATTCGGTGAGGGTCAGCCCCGTCCATTTGCCGAGAAACGCATAAATGTCCGAATATTCGTCAATAACCTTATCGGTCGGCTTGCCTGAACCATGGCCCGCACGGCTTTCGATGCGAATGATCTTGGGCTTGCTGCCGGTTTCTGCAGCTTGCAAGGCGGAGATATATTTGAAGCTATGCCCCGGAACCACACGGTCATCGGTATCCGCGGTCGAGACGATGACCGCTGGATATTCGACCCCCGATTTGATGTTGTGATAGGGTGAGTAAGTCATCTGCATTTTAAAGTCGGCTTCCTTACTGGGGTAGCCATAATCATCGACCCAATAACGGCCAGCGGTGAAACGGTCGAAGCGGACCATATCCATCACGCCCACTGCGGCATGGCCTGCCGCGAACAGGTCAGGGCGCTGGTTCACAACGGCACCAATCAGCAGTCCCCCATTGGACCGCCCTTCGATGGCAATCTTGCCCTTGGCCGAAACGCCGCTGGATATAAGATATTCGGCTGCGGCAGCAAAATCGTCAAAGACATTTTGTTTGTTCATCAAACGACCGGCATCATGCCACGGCTTCCCATATTCACCGCCGCCACGAATATTGGCGAGGGCGAAGACGCCGCCCGATTGCAACCAAGCCATACGTGTTGCTGAATAAGTAGGCGTCTGCGAAATGTTGAACCCGCCATAGGAATAGAGCAATGTCGGCGCGCCCTTGGTCAGATCGAGATCTTTCTTGTGCACGACGAACATCGGTATCTTCGTGCCATCCTTCGACGGGTAAAACACTTGTTCGACCGTGAAGTCTGCCGGGTTGAAGCTTAGCTTTGGCTGCGCGAAGGGCGCCGATGCACCCGTCTTGCTGTCGAAACGATACACGGCGCCCGGCTGATTGAAGCTGGAGAATCCGTAAAATGTCTCTGGATCACCCGGCGTCCCTGAAAAGCCACTGGCCGTCCCGATTGCGCTGAGCTTGATTTCCTGCACAGGCTGGCCTGCGAGGTCGGTCATCAGCGCCATCGATTTGGCATCTTTGATATATGACAGGATCAGCTGGTCGCCGACGATCTGCGCGCGCGACAGGGTTTCCGCCCGCTCCGCTATAACGTCAGTAAATACGGGCGTTTTCGCACCCAGATCAACCGTCACCACCTTAAGCTTTGCCGCGTCCTTGTTGGTGGTGAACCACAAAGTGTTGCCCATGCCTTCGATCAGGCCCCAATCATGCTCGAGACCGGTAACGAGCGGCTGCGGTTTCCATGTTGGCTTTTTGCCAAGCGGCATCACGTGCAGTTCATACTTCTCATCGGTTCCGGACGACGTCGTAATGACCGCCCATTTGCCGTCGTGCGTCACTTGCGCGCTATGCCCATATGCGGGCTTGTCCGGCGTTGCGTATATTGCCTTGTCTTCCGACTGGGGCGTGCCGATTTTGTGATAATAGATCGTCTGGTTATAATTCAGCTGCTGAAATGCCGCGCCTTCTTTTGGCTCTGCAAAACGCGAGTATAAAAACCCGTCATTGCCCACCCAGCTTATGTTGGTGAATTTTGCCCAGTTGATTTCGTCGGCAAGCACCTTGCCGGTCACGGTGTCGAGGACTTTAATCGTCCGCCAGTCTGAACCGCCGTCCTGAACAGCATAAGCCAGCAACTTGCCATTTTTCGATGGCACCCAGCTATCGAGCGCAGTGGCGCCGTCTTTCGCCCATAGATTGGGATCGATCAAAATGCGGTCAGCGCCGGTCAGGCCTTTGCGGACATACAGCACGGACTGGTTCTGCAGGCCGTCATTCTTTGTGAAGAAATAATAACCACCGGCTTTTTCAGGAAGGCCAAAGCGCTCATAATCGAAAAGCTTCTTCATGCGCTCGGCGAGTATTTTCTTGCCGGGCAAAGTTTCCAGATATGCGTCGGTGACGGCATTCTGCGCCTTTACCCATTCTGCGACTTCCGGATTGACGCGCACATCATCTTCCAGCCAGCGATAGGGATCGGCAACCTTTACGCCGAATTGTTCATCGACCACATTGACGGTTTTGGTCTGCGGATAGGTCAATTTGACTGCGACATCGGCGGTGGCTGAATTTGCGGCCATAGCGACCGACGAAATCGGGGCCATCATAACGGCTGCACCGGCCAAAAATACACTTCGCATATTATCATTTCCCCAACTCTCAAAATCTCTGTCATCCGACTATAGCGTCCACGCGTGAACGCCAACTATTCCTGCCGTCGCCCGCAAGAATATTTCGCATTTTCGTCGAAATCATGCACTCCGCTGCCGCTGCGCCAACAATATGGCCGCGGTAACGCCTGCGGCAAATAACATGCCTTCCAAACCGGCGGTGACGATCTGGCTGATGGGACCAAAGCCGCTTTCGCCAAATAAGCCACCGATTTGGTCGAACCGCAGCCGCGATTGGGGAAGAAGCCGCGCCAGCTCATATATGCTGCCGCCAAGCAAGCGCCCACCGGCCATGACAATGCCAGGGCCGGATAAGGCCCCAAATACGGCCGCGGGCAGTATCGCAAAACGCAGCGGCATGTGGCGCATCTGCCGTCGGCCAAGCCATACACCAAGCCCCACAGAGGCGCCAATCACCGCACCTTCCAGCGCGCCCGTCATTTGCGTGGGTGATTGCCCGATCACCAGATTGAACGCATCCAAGCCAAGCAGCTTCACAATACCGCCGATCAGGAAACCGCCCACCGCGCCGCCTGCCATCGTTGCGGACCAACGCCCGGAATTCCAAAGGCCAACCGCTGCAATGCCGAAGCTCACGCCCGCAGCGCCCAATAATGCGACCAACACCGTAATTGCCGTCAGGACAAGCACGATGGATGCCGCGCCCATGCCCGGTGCCATTGGCTGCGATGCTCCCGCAAAACCGTAAAATAAGCCGCCCAACAGCCCCGCCAAGCCACCGCCGACGACGCCCGCCCCGCCTAGTGCCCAAAATGGTGCCCAATCGGTCGTGGCAGCTATGGCGATAGAGGTGATGGTTGCGGGTCCCACGTCGCGGTCGACAGGGGCGATAAAACGATAGCCATGCTTTGGAACGGTCTCGATAAACATCGGCCGCACGGCATCATCCCCAAGCACACGGCGCAGGCTGCGGATGCATTGCGTAAGCGCTTCGTCGGTGACAGGAACACCGCGCCAGACATCGTCCATGAACTGGTCTTTCGACACAAGCGCGCCGGCATTGGTTGCAAGCAGAACAAGCGCATCAAAATAGCGGCTGGAGACGTCGACAACGACGCCATCGCAATGCAGGCGTCTGCTGCTCACCTGAAGCGTGAAGCGGCCGAACCGGAGACTATCTGATTTCATTTTTCACCAAATGCTCATGTTCTGCTCATGCCTGCAATGTCGCTGCGCTGTATGCATAGCTCTCATTCACGGAAAAGGGCAATGCTATGCATGCGGAGAATATCGGGCCAGCAAGGCCACCACGGAATATCTGGCGGATCTTGGGCTGGGGCGGCGCTGTTGCGCTTATCCTGACGCCATTGGTCGCGATGCAGTTCACCACAGAAGTTAATTGGGACGAAACCGACTTCATCGTTACGGCCATCATTTTCGGGATTGTGGGCGGCCTGATTGAATTCGCGGTGCGCCTGTCATCAAACTGGTACTTCCGCTTTGGGTCAATGTTTGCTGTGCTGGCAGGGTTCATGGTCATCTGGTCCAACTTGGCTGTTGGCATGATTGGGAATGAGGATAGCTCGGCCAATTTATGGTTCGGCGCGGTATTGCTAATCGCGATTGTCGGCAGCATCGCGTCGCGATTTCGCATGCGCATATTGCAGCAGGCCATGTTGGCTGCCGGCATAGTGCAGATTAACATTGGCGTCTTTGCCGGCATATTGGGCAGCGACGCGCGCGGCGGACGGTTTACGATTGTGCTTTCGGTGGCATGGTTGATTTCCAGCCTGCTCTTTTGGTTGGCCGATCGAAGCACTCGGACGAAATCATAAACCCATGAAAAAGGGCGGCACCCTTTCGGATACCGCCCTTTTGAAATTCTTAGAGCAAGACGTGCTTATTCAGCGTCGTCCAATACTTCAACTGGGCCGCTGTCCTGACCCTTGGCGTCGACATTGCGGTCAACGAGTTCGATGACGCCCATTGGTGCAGCATCGGATCCACGGAAACCAGCCTTGATCACGCGGCTGTAACCACCGCTGCGGTCGGCGTAGCGCGTTGCCAGTTCGTCAAACAACTTTACCAGCTGCTTGTCGTCCATCAAACGGCTCATCGCGAGACGACGGTTAGACAAGCCACCCTTCTTCGCAAGCGTGATCAGCTTTTCGATGTAAGGACGCAGTTCCTTCGCCTTTGGCAAAGTCGTCTTGATCTGTTCATGCTTGATAAGCGACGCTGCCATGTTGCGAAGCATCGCGGTACGGTGCGACGTGGTACGTTGCAGCTTACGGTGGCCAACTTTATGGCGCATATTTCATTCCTTCGTTCGTAGGGGGGCCGTATCAGGTACCCCGATCCTGGCCGTTTAAGGGCGGCCATTTCCCTTTTGGTTGGGCCGAAGCACTGCCTCGGCCCAATATTCTTTAGCCAAGCAGTTCTTGCTCAAGCTTCTTTGCCATCTCTTCGATGTTTTCTGGCGGCCATCCGGGGATGTCCATGCCAAGGCGCAAGCCCATCGACGAGAGCACTTCCTTGATTTCGTTCAGCGACTTGCGGCCGAAATTAGGCGTACGCAGCATTTCGGCTTCGCTCTTTTGCACGAGGTCGCCGATGTAGATGATGTTGTCGTTCTTGAGGCAGTTTGCGCTGCGGACCGACAATTCCAATTCGTCAACCTTCTTGAGAAGGTAACGGTTGAGCTGGTTTGCATCCGATTCTTCCAAAGAAGCTGATGGTGCTGCCATGCCAATCATTGGCGACGATGCAGACATCGAATCTTCGAAGTGGACGAACACTTGCAACTGGTCCTGAAGAATGCGTGCGGCATAAGCCACGGCGTCTTCTGGGGTTACGGTGCCATCGGTTTCGATGGTCAGCGACAACTTGTCATAGTCAAGTTCTTGACCAATGCGTGCATTGTCCACCTTGTACGCAACCTGACGAACAGGCGAATACAGGCTGTCGACCGGAATGAGGCCAATTGGCGCATCCGCTGGACGGTTGGCGACTGCAGGAACATAACCCTTACCGATGTCGGCAGTGATTTCCATGTTCAGCGTCGCGCCATCGTCGAGGTGACAGATCACGAGATCAGGGTTCATCACTTGGATGTCGCCCGAAACAGCGATGTCACCAGCGGTTACCGCGCCGGGGCCAGTTGCCGAGAGCTGAAGACGCTTTGGACCTTCGCCTTCCATCTTCAACGCAACTTGCTTGATGTTCAGAACGATGTCGGTGACATCTTCACGAACGCCCGCGAGCGACGAGAATTCGTGCAACACGTTTTCGATTTTGATCGATGTGATCGCTGCGCCCTGCAGCGATGAAAGCAATACGCGACGCAGCGCATTGCCGAGAGTCAAACCAAAGCCACGCTCCAGCGGTTCTGCAACAAAAGTTGCCTTACGCTTCGCATCGCTACCTGATTTGAGTTCAAGTGCGTTGGGCTTTTTCAGTTCCTGCCAGTTCTTAATATTGACGGACATGGATTTCCCCTTGGGTTTTGCGGGACCGGCAATTTGGTGCACCGTGCCGGTTCGCGGGTAAAAGAAGGAACGACTGAACAGCCGCCCCTGAAACGAATGCTTAGACGCGCCGACGCTTGGAAGGACGGACGCCGTTGTGCGGGATCGATGTCACGTCACGGATCGAGGTGATGGTGAAACCCACTGCCTGCAATGCGCGAAGTGCCGATTCACGACCCGAACCGGGGCCCTTAACTTCGACTTCAAGCGTACGAACGCCGTGTTCAGCGGCCTTCTTGCCTGCGTCTTCCGCTGCAACCTGTGCCGCGTAAGGAGTCGACTTGCGGCTGCCCTTGAAACCCATGGTTCCTGCGGATGACCAGCTGATCGCGTTGCCCTGGGCATCGGTGATCGTGATCATTGTGTTGTTGAAGCTGGCATTGACGTGCGCGACGCCTGCCGAAATATTTTTACGCTCCCGCTTTTTAATGCGTTGTGGTTCGCGTGCCATATAATGTGTATCCTATTCGAAAATGCGAAGAAAAAATAATCAGGCCAAAGCCCGTGATTACTTCTTCTTGCCCGCGATTGCCTTGGACTTGCCCTTGCGGGTGCGCGCATTGGTATGCGTACGCTGTCCTCGGACTGGAAGGCCCTTACGGTGGCGAAGGCCACGGTAGCAGGCGAGATCCATCAAACGCTTGATGTTCATCGATGTGTTACGGCGAAGATCGCCTTCTACGGTGTAGCCCGCATCGATGGTTTCGCGGATTTGCAGAACTTCGGCATCCGAAAGGTCCTGCACACGACGGCTATGATCAATTCCTAGCTTTGTCGCGATTTCGACGGCTTTAGTGCGGCCGATACCGTGAATGTAGGTAAGCGCAATGATCACGCGCTTGTTGGTTGGAATGTTAACTCCGGCAATACGTGCCAATTTATTTACTCCTGCTCCACAGGTGTCCCGAAAGACAATCCCTATCTCAACGCTGATGATATTCCGAAACGCACAAAACCAGCGGACGCGAAAAAGCGCTGCTGGCTGCACCAGATGTTCGGAATTGACGTCGCCTTAAGGTGAGTCGCGCCAACTGTCAAGGCTAGCGGCGCGCTATCCCTTGCCTTTGGTCTTGGTTTTGCCCGCAATTGCGTTTTCTTCGATGAACGCAATAATCCGGCTCGCAATATCCTTGCCGGTGGCTTTTTCGATTCCTTCAAGCCCGGGCGAACTGTTCACTTCCATGATGACCGGGCCATGATTGGACCGCAGCATATCAACGCCAGCGACATTTAACCCCATGGCGCGGGCGGCGCGGACCGCGGTTGATCGTTCCTCCGGCGTGATTTTTATCGCTTCAGCCGAACCGCCGCGGTGCAGATTTGATCGAAAATCACCCTCGGCACCCTTACGCTGCATCGATGCGACAACCTTGTTGCCGATCACAAAACAACGAATGTCGGTGGCATTTGCCTCTTTGATGAACTCCTGCACGAGGATGTTCACGTTCGCGCCGCGAAACGCCTCAATGACGGAGCGGGCCGACTTTTCGGTCTCACCCAAAACCACGCCAATGCCCTGCGTGCCTTCCAAGAGCTTGATGACAACCGGAGCGCCGCCAACCATTTTGATGACTTCATCGGTTTGCTTGGGATCGTGGGCGAATGCCGTTACCGGCAGGCCAAGCCCCTTGCGCGCCAGAATCTGTAACGACCGCAGCTTGTCGCGGGATCTGCCGATGGCGACGCTTTCGTTCAATGACCATACGTTCATCATCTCAAACTGACGCAGCACAGCGAGGCCGTAAAATGTGATAGACGCGCCAATGCGCGGGATCACCGCGTCATATTTGCCAAGCTTGGCGCCCTGATAATATGCTTCGGGGCGGTGTGACGTGATGTTCATCGTCACCCGCAACGTATTCAGAATATCAATCTCATGTCCACGCGCCAAGGCGACTTCGACGAGCCGTTGGTGCGAATATAGGTTGGCGTTGCGTGCCAACATGGCGATTTTCATGTGCTCTTTTGTCCTTGATTCGCTGGCTTGCCCAATACCCAGCGTCGTGCGCTATTGACCAGAAAGCCGCGCCTTAGCGCCCGTCGGCCAATTAGCAAGGGAAAGGCCATCGAACGCCGGTTCGCCAAGGTGAGCTGTCCGTTCCAACACAGCTTACCAAAACAAAATTGCGCTGAGATGACATAGCGTTCTTGCGTGTCACCATTGGATGATCGCACCATGCGCCGGTCGATGACGGGCGCTTCATAACGCTTTGGCTTTTCGCCCGCATTCAGACGGAACCAGAATTCAACCCACGGCTTACCGTCGCGGAGGATAGGTTTGATGCGCGTTGCATGTATCGATGATGTCGCGGCGCCCGTGTCCATTTTCGCTTGCACGTGCGACAGGCCAAGGCTCGGCACATCGACCATTTCGCACCAGCCAATTTCTAATTTGCCGCCTGAACGCGGCTTGCCACCCCCGACAGCCAATTAGATTGGCTCCGGCGCGGGCGATGCTGTTGCAGCATATATGGCTGACGTGAGGACAAGATGTTTCATGGAAGGCGTTCCTAACAACCGTTTCCATTTCCGTCACGTTGAACTTGTTTGCGCGGGCGTTCAGCCGATGATGGCTTCAATCGCCTTCGTCACGTCGTCAATCGGCGCCATGCCATCGACGCGGCTTACAAGGCCGCGGGCATCGTAAAGTGGCAAGATCGGTTCGGTCTTTGCGCGATACTCCGCCATGCGGGTACGGACGGTTTCTTCATTGTCATCGGGGCGACGCTTAAATTCATGCGATCCGCATTTGCCACAGGTGTCGGCTTTGACCGGTTTTTTGAAAACATCATGATAGCCATCACCGCAATTGGCGCAGGTGAAACGGCCAACAACGCGTTCGACCAACGCGTCTTCATCAACGACCAGTTCCATCACATAATGGAGCGTCCGTTGGCGTGCGGACAACAGGCCATCGAGAAGTGCGACTTGCGGCGCCGTGCGTGGGTAGCCGTCAAATATCAGGCCCTTGTCCGCTGGGATCGCATCCATATGCTCGCCAAGAATTTCGGCCATCAATTCATCAGGGAAAAGCTTCCCCGCCTTCATGATCTCATCCGCCATTTTACCGACTTCAGTGCCCGCCTTTACGGCAGCGCGCAGGATATCGCCGGTCGACAATTGCACCATGCCATATTTCTCAACGAGAAATGCAGCTTGCGTTCCTTTGCCTGCGCCAGGAGGCCCCAAAAGGATGATATTCATGAAACGTTTCCCTATTCGTTTCGATGTCGCACCCCTTAACGGGCGCGTCCACCCTTCAACTTGGCCTTCTTCAACAAATCCCCATATTGGTGGGCGAGCAGATGGCTCTGGATCTGTGAAATCGTATCAATGGTGACGTTGACCAGAATGAGCAAGCTGGTTCCGCCAATCGCGAAGAACTGCTGCTGGCCAGTTTGGGCCATGACATAGTCGGGCAACAAGCAGACCAAGGTCAGATAGGCCGCACCCAACACGGTGATGCGTGTCAGAACATAATCCAGATAAGATTCCGTGTTCTTGCCCGGACGAATGCCCGGAATGAAGCCACCGGCTTTTTTCAGATTCTCGGATGTTTCTTCCGGATTGAACACCACAGCGGTGTAAAAGAAGCAGAAGAAGATGATACCGAGGCCATAGAGCGCGAGATACACCGGCTGTCCATGAGCCAAATACTGGTTCAACGTGATGACAAAGTCACCCATCGCGCTTTCACCCGCAACCTTGTTTCCACCAAGCTGTGTAATGGTGATAGGCAACAGCAACAATGATGATGCAAAAATCGGCGGGATGACGCCAGCAGTGTTGATCTTCAAGGGAAGATGGCTGCGGTCAGCCTGCATCATGCCGCGCTGCGTCGCGCGCTTTGGATATTGAATAAGCACCCGGCGCTGGCCGCGCTCCATGAAACAGATCAGCAAAGTCAGGCCGACGAACATCAACAAAAAGCCGACGATCAGAAAGCCACTGATGGATCCGGTCCGTCCGCCTTCAAGAAGCTGTGCGAACAACCGTGGCATTTGGGCGACGATACCCGCCATGATGATCAACGAGATACCGTTGCCGATACCGCGCGACGTAATCTGTTCACCCAACCACATCAGGAACATGGTGCCGCCGATAAGGCTGATGGTCGCAACGACGCGGAACATCAGGCCCGGCTCAACAACCGCGCTAATGCCATTGGCCGCAGCGAGGCTTTCAAGCCCTGCTGCAAGGAAATATCCCTGTACCGCAGTCAGGAAAACCGTGCCGTAGCGCGTATATTGATTGAGTTTCTTGCGTCCGCTCTCGCCCTCTTTCTTGATGGCAGCAAGCGTAGGCGAAAGCGATGATGCGAGCTGCACAACGATCGACGCCGTAATATAGGGCATGACGCCAAGCGCGATGAGGCTCATGCGCTCAAGGCTGCCGCCCGAGAAAGTGTTGAAGATATCGAGAACTCCGCCAGCGGCATTGTTCGCATAAAGGGCTGCTTGCGCGATGGGATCAACGCCCGGCAGCGGCACGAAGCTCAGCATCCGGAATATGATGAGCGCGCCGATAGTGAACCAGATGCGGTTCTTAAGCTCTGTTGCCTGCCCGAACTTCGATAAATTGAGGTTCGAGGCCATTTGGTCGGCCCTAGATGCCATGATATACGTTCCTTGGTTCCGGATTAACCGTGAATGCACTGAAATCGCGCAACGGCTTCACCCCAAAAATTTCGCCTGACTGTATCTGGACGAACCCCAGAAATGTCAAACCCCGCCAGCCCATATCGGGAAGCGGGGCTGGCATGACAAGAGCGAAGTCGTCGCCCCCGTCTTATTTCTTGGCCGCAGCTTCTTTAGCAGCGTTCTTGACTGACGATTTCTTCGCAGCGGCTTTTTCCGATGCAGAGACCTTCACCAGCACTTCAACCTTACCACCGGCCTTTTCAACGGCCTCAACGGCTGCCTTCGAAGCACCAGCAACAGAGAAGTTAACCTTGGAGGTCAGTTCACCCTTAGCCAACAAACGGACGCCGTCCTTGCCACCACGTGCAAGACCAGCTGCCTTCAACGCCGCATGGTCAACAACAGCTTTGATGTCGATTTTCTTGGCATCGATAAACTTCTGGATCATGCCCAGGTTTACTTCTGCATGGTCCTTGGCGAAGATGTTGTTGAAGCCGCGCTTTGGAATACGCATGTGAAGTGGCATCTGGCCGCCTTCAAATCCGTTGATCGAAACACCCGAACGGCTGGTCTGACCCTTTTGGCCGCGACCCGAGGTCTTGCCTTTGCCCGAACCGATACCACGGCCAACGCGCATACGGCGATGGCGGGCGCCTTCGTTGTCTTTAATGTCATTCAATTTCATGTCGTGCACTCGCTTTCGCTTTAATTCGCGCTGATGTTATCAGTCCTGAATTTGGACCATGTGACGAACTGTGCGGATCATTCCGCGCACTTCGGCAGTGTCTTCGATTTCGACAACGCGGTTCATCTTG
>DBOA01000201.1:0-287 GCA_002299195.1 Sphingomonadales bacterium UBA658 | reverse complement strand
TCGCTTTCGCTTTAATTCGCGCTGATGTTATCAGTCCTGAATTTGGACCATGTGACGAACTGTGCGGATCATTCCGCGCACTTCGGCTGTGTCTTCGATTTCTACAACGCGGTTCATCTTGTCGAGGCCAAGGCCCTTCAAAGTTGCGCGCTGTGAGGCTGGACGGCGGATCGGCGAACCGGTCTGCTTCAGTTTAATCTTCGCCATATCGATTACTCCGCAATAGCTTCTGCGTCGGCTTCAGCAGTTTTGCTGCCACCGCGACCAAGAAGGTCGGCGATTTTCTT
>DBOA01000172.1 GCA_002299195.1 Sphingomonadales bacterium UBA658 | reverse complement strand
ATCAAGACGGTTCAGCAATGGCGTTACCTGATCAACGACTATCTGCGTGGTCGCGCGGTGTTAAAGCGTGTCTTCGTGCTGATCGACAGCCGCCATGGCATCAAAGAAGTCGACCATGAAATCATGAAAATGCTCGACGCGGCTGCCATCAGCTACCGGATTGTGCTGACCAAGACCGACAAGATCAAAGCGTCCGAACGCGAAGCGGTTGAGGCCGACACCATGGCAAAACTGCGCAAACATGTCGCGGCCTATCCAGAGCTTTCGGTAACATCGGCGGAAAAGCGCGGTGGCATTGATGAACTGCGCGCGGCTGTGTTGGAAGCCGTCGCTTCTTAGGGTCAGGACCTATGAAACTGATTATCGGAAACAAAGCCTATTCAAGCTGGTCGTTGCGCGGCTGGCTTGCAGCCAAGCAATCCGGCCTGCATTTTGACGAAATCATTGTTCCGCTATTCGCCGACGGCTGGGAAGAGCGCAAACGCGAAGACGACCTTGCGCCATCATCGGGCAAGGTGCCGACCTTGTGGGATGGAGAGGCGGTGGTCTGGGACAGCCTTGCGATCATCGATTATCTCGCGGACAAGGTGGGGCGGGATCGCTTTTGGCCCAAGGACGAAGTCGCGCTCGGCATGGCGCGGTCCATGGCGGCGGAAATGCATGCGGGCTATACCGCCCTGCGCCGCGAATTCCCGATGAACACGCGCAAGACCCTTCACGACGTCACGATATCTGAAGAGACCCGGAAAGACGCGGTCCGCATATTACAAACATGGGCCGAAGCCCGCTCGCGCTTTGGCAAAGACGGGCCATATCTGTTTGGCACATTCAGTGCAGCGGACATCATGTTCGCACCTGTGGTGACGCGTTTTGTGACCTATGGCTTCACCCTGCCCGGTTTTGCCGAAAGCTATGCAGAAACGATTATGGCGCATCCGTGGATGGAAGAATGGTACGCTGCCGCCGCAGAGGAACCATGGACAATCCAGCGGATTGAGGACGCGGTTACGTAACGCAATTTGAAGTAGCACTCATGCGTCATCCTGAACTTGTTTCAGGATAACAAACCACGTCGCGCGTTATCCTGAAACAAGTTCAGGATGACGAATAGGGTCGCGGTCGCTGTTCCCTATGGTGCCAGAACGCCCGTCATGAGACCCGTTTCAACTCCCCCAACAAAAAAGGGCCCGCATCGCTGCAGGCCCCTTTTCGTTTAGGTTCGCGAAGTTCTTAGAACTTGCCGCGCAATGTGATGCCATATGTCCGTGGTTCGGCAAGGAACTGTGACATCAGCTGGCGACCACCGGGATATTGCCCATCCACAAATGGCGCCGAAGTTGCCCCCCCCTGGAATGGCGCGTTGAACGCGACCTGCGCATAATCTTTATTGAAGATGTTCTGACCCCAAAGCTCAATGCCCCAGGACTCGTCAGGACCGCGAAGACCGATACGCGCGTTGAATACCGCGAAACCATCTTGTTCCTTCTGCGGGAACAGGTCGGAACCGGTGTTGTAATCGCTGGTCATACGACCGTCGATATACACAAGGCCGCTCATGCCATTGCTGCCGATATCCGGCGTCCATGTGACGCTTGATGTTGCGACCAGCTCAGGCGCGTTGGACAGATTGTCCCCTGGCAACTTACGTAGCGCGGGGTCAAGTGGTGCGCCGGTTTTGCTGCCGACCAGATTGTCACGATAGCTGGTGTTTGCATATGTCAGACCTGCCGCCACGCGGAAGTTGCGTGCTGGCACCAAGGATGCTTCCAGCTCGACGCCTTGTGCGCGAACACCGTAACCAACATCGCTTGCTGCACAGGCACCCGTTGTTGCCGCTGCTGCGTTGAAGTTGGATCCTGCTGATGACAAGCTCTGGTCACGGTCGGCACCGGCCAAATCCGCGCTACAACCGTTGATCGACTGCACAAGGAACACGGTGCCATTGAACGTATTCAGCTGGAAATTGCTAAAGTCCGAACGGAACGCAGAAACGCTGAGGCCGAGTGGACCATTTGAGAATTTCGCACCGATTTCATAGCTGTCGACCAGTTCTGGGTCGAATTGCAATCTGCCCGTCAACGCCTGCGCGCCGCCGGATGCTGCAAATGTGCCGATTGGTGACTTCAATGCTGAACGGTCAAGGTTGAAACCACCAGCCTTATAGCCACGCGCAAAGCTGCTATAGACCAACAGGTCGTCGGTTGCTTTCCACGACAGGATTGCGGTGCCGGTGAATTCGTCTTCGCTGCGCTTGTCGTTGATAGACACGCCGTTCAATTCCGCTGTCGAGTTGCCCTGACAAGACAGACCAATCAACGAACCCGCAAGTGAACGGGCTGTTGCCGTTGTCAGCGGGTTAACCAAGTCGTCGGTCACAAGGCCTTGGACTGCCGTACAAACGGTGTTGTCATTGCCAAAGGTGGCGTCAAACTTCTTCTTGTCGCTGGTGTAGCGAAGCCCAAGCGTCAGATCGAGCGCATCTGTGATGTGCACGATATTGTGCGTGAACGCCGCGAAGTTCGTGCCGTTCTGGAAATAACGGTCGCTGGTGGTGCCCAGATCATTAAGGTTATCAAGCCGCGTGAACGCCGCCAGAATATCCGGACCCGACAGACCCGAAGCGCCACCGATCGTTGCGGTGCCGACGCCAGGGATGACGCATGATGGGCTGGTGGGCGAATATAGCCCCGCCAAACCGCCACCCGAAATGATGCGGCATGTTGCAAAGCGGCCATATTGGTTGCCGAAACGCAGATTGTCGCGGACGGTCAGTTTTTCATTGGCGAAGAAGCCACCGACGAGCCAGTCCAGCTTTCCGCCGAATGCTTCACCCTGCAAACGCAGTTCCTGCGTAAAGGTGTGGAACTGACGATAGGCATCATCGCCCGGCGCACGGTACAGAATGTCAACCTCACCATAATCGGTGTCGGACGCCTGACCGGAACGATATTGGCGGTACGCCGTAATCGATGTCAAAGTTGCGCCGCCGAAATCATAATCGATTTGGCCGGAGAAACCGTAATCCTTGGTTTCGCCGGT
>DBOA01000130.1 GCA_002299195.1 Sphingomonadales bacterium UBA658 | reverse complement strand
GCAAGCTCGGTCGGCGGATAATGCTTGGCCATCAACGGATGACGGAACACATCGGTATGTGCGCGCCAATAAGGATCACCGGCTGGGCCGCCATAGGTCACGACAAGGGTCGGGGTGTACCCCACCTTTGATTTCGAGAAGAACTGAAGCACGTCGCCGTAGAAAATATCGAGCGGCACATTGTGTTCAACGGTGGTGTTGCCATCGGCAATCAGGTTCATGTCCATGCCGAACAGCGAACCGCCTTCCGCCACCGAACGCATATTTTCCTGAAGCGCGGCGGCAACAACTTGCTGACGCTGTTCACGGCGCGGCTGGTTGTAGTTTTTGACGCTGTGCGCACCTTGCGCCTTCAACCGCCGGACATGCGCAAGGGCATCATCAAGGCCATTGATTTCGGCATACACA
This sequence comes from Sphingomonadales bacterium UBA658, assembly GCA_002299195.1. GTDB lineage: Bacteria > Pseudomonadota > Alphaproteobacteria > Sphingomonadales > Sphingomonadaceae > Sphingorhabdus_B. Next base: position 2,523 of record DBOA01000130.1, on the reverse strand, counting down.
TCGGCGGCCTTTGCGCCGTAGACAATCTCGCCCGTGGAGAAAGAACGCGGCCCGACAATAAGGCCCGCGCGCTGCATTTCCACCGCCGGGAAAACCGTCGCGGCGCTGCTGGATGGATCATGCCGCGTGGTGATACCCATGGCGAGGTTGAGCATATTCACCCAGTTTTGCTGCGGTGTCATTTCATCGACGCCATGCGGGCCATGGGCGTGCGCATCAACAAGACCCGGAATGATCGTCTTGCCGGTAACATCGACGGTCTTTGTGCCCGCAGGGATGGGGAAGTCTCCCGCCTTGCCGACGGCTTTGATCCGGTCATTTTCTACCAAAATGACGGCATTGTCGATGATCCCGCCATCCTTGTCCGCCATGGTCACGACACGCGCGCCAGTGAAGGCGACGAGGCCAGTTGGACGGTCTGACTTCACCGTCATCGACAGCGAAATGCCGTCTTTTGGTGACACAAACTTTACGGGCTTGGCGTCTTTCGCAAGCGGGCCATTGGGGTAAAATGCGCTGGTTTGTGCTGTGTAGAGCGTAGGGCCGAGTGCCCAATGCAATGCATCGCTATTGCGGCTCCAATGCATATAATCGGCGCCGCCCTTGCTAACCTTCACCACGGGAAGCGCGCTCCCCGACGACGACGCAGTTACTTCCTGCGTGCCGGGCATCAGCGGCATCACAAATGCTTCATAGTTTTGACGGAAGGCAAAGTTGTTCCCGTCTGGCGATACTTCATAAATGGTCGTCAGCTCGCCGCTGGCATGGCTGCGCTTGGCTTCACCATTCAGGTCGACACTGACGAGCAGGCGTTTGTTGGCACCGGATTCGGTATAGAAAATCCGGTCATTGCTGGCGGCGAAATGCGGTGTGGTTCCACTTTCGGTAACGCGAACAGCAGTGCCGCCTGTCGTGGCTATGCGGTAAATGCCCGGTTGATCGGAACGTGTGGGCGAGGTTAGGCCGCCGCCTTCCTGTTTTTCAAACACGATTGTCTTGCCGTCGGGCGAGAAACGCGGACGCGCATAATGGCCGGATTGCGCCGTCACATTTTTCGCCCTGCCACCCGTTGCGCCCATGACCTGAATGTGGCCAAGGCCCTTATCGGTCCAGTTCACAAAGGCGATGGTCTTCCCGTCGCGCGACCATGTGGGATATGCTTCCATCGCGGTGTCGGATGCGGTCAAGCGCTTTGCTGTCCCGCCTGCCGCAGGCTTGACCCACAACTTACCCATGGTTTCAAACAAGACGGTCCGGCCATCGGGCGAGGTAACCACGCCGCGCGGCATATGCGTCTGAAACTCCGCCGGCGCGACTTCAATCGGCGGGCGTGGCGGGTCGATGACATCGCGTGTGTCGGAAATGCGGAACGGGATTTCGCTCGATGCACCGCGCGGCCAATCGACCTTGCGCATCTTGCCGCCTGCCCAGAAATAAATGGTCTTGCTGTCGGGTGACCAATCCATGTTCGGATAGACGCCGGTCACGGCCCATGTTTCCTGCACATCTTGGTCGAGCGCATCGTAAATCTTGCGCTCTTCGCCGCTGTCCAAATCTTTCACATAGAGTTTGGACTGGGTCCGTTCGCGGCGGACGAAGGCGATTTTCTTGCCGTCGGGTGAGGGCGTTGGGCGCACCGAACCACCGACACCGGACACAGCGGTTTCGGTTTTGCCGGTTTCGATCTCATAGCTTTCAATGTCGAAAAGCTGACCGTTGGAATCCTGCGCATATTGGAAAATGGGTCCGGGCGTGATGTTGCGCGTGTAGTAAATATGCTTGCCATCGGGCGCAAAGATAGGCTCGCCCAATTCCTTCTGATGTTGGTCATTGGGCTTCTTGACCAGCTGAACCCCTGCGCCGCCCGACACATGGTAGAGCCAGACTTCGCCGGTACCCAGCGAACGGCCCGTAGTGAAATGCTTCTTGGCGGCGATGAAGCGGCCATCGGGGCTCCAGCTTGGTTGATTGAGCAAGCGGAAATCCTCTTTGCTCATCTGCCGTTTGTCGGAACCGTCGCGGTTCATGATCCAGATATTGTCGCCGCCGCCCCGGTCGGAGGTAAAGGCAATGCGCGTTCCATCGGGGGAAAAGCGCGGCTGGGTTTCGAAGGGCAAGCCTTCGGCAATGCGGGTCGGCGTGCCGCCCGTGACGGGCATGGTGTAGATGTCACCCAGAAGATCGAACGCGATGGTCCGGCCATCGGGGCTGACGTCAAGGTTCATCCACGAACCCTCGTCGGTATCGATCGCAATCTGGCGGACGGTCAGGCCGGGGGGCGCCGCGACATCCCATTTGGGCGCTTTCTCTTCCGCGGCAGCAGGCGCCGCAACCGGAACAGCAGCTTGCGCAAATGCCGATGCGGGAATGGTCGCTGCACCCAGCAGCAAGATGGTCTTCAGATATAGTGTCATTTTTGGGGCTCCCCTGCCGTCTTTTTTCCTTGCTGTCATGCCTAGCGGGCAAGGGCAAGTGAAAAGCCGCAGCTTCGATGGGGAACGGGTTATTTTCTACGAGCGACAG
>DBOA01000002.1 GCA_002299195.1 Sphingomonadales bacterium UBA658 | reverse complement strand
ACCCCCACCAACCCCTCCGCCGCCACCAACCTCGCCAAATTTTGCGACGGCGGAATTTAATCGGTCCGACGGTCCGGATTTTCACAACGCGATAACGGCCTATCGCACCGGCGCATCGGGATTGGGTGTGACCGTGGGCGTTATTGATTCCGGAATTGATCCCAACAGCCATGAATTCACCGGGCGTATTCATGCGCAGTCGGGCGATGTCACCGGCGCAGGCAGGCCGCTTGGCGACGATGATGGTCATGGGACGGAAGTCACGCGCGTGCTTGCCGCTGCCAAGGATGACCGCGATGTCCATGGCATTGCTTTTAACGCGACGATTTTGGCATTGCGTGCGGACCAAGCCGGCAGCTGCACCACAGCCGCGCCCGGTGAGGATGAAGCGCAATGCTCATTTTATGACTCCGCGATTGCAGCAGGCGTGGACCGCGCCATCGACAATGGTGCGCGCGTTGTAAACATATCTCTGGGCGGCGCAGGTGGCGCGAGTGCCACGCTTCGTGCGGCGATTAACCGCGCGACTCAGGCAGGCATCATCGTCGTCGCTTCGGCTGGTAATGAAGGCAATGATGCAGTGCCTGCGTTCGACCCGAACAATCCAAGCCCGTTCGCCCAGGCATTGTTGGCCAATGGTAACGGCCTCGTTATCATCGCTGCGTCGGTCGATGATCAGGGTGTGATTTCGGACTTCAGCAACAAGGCCGGCGTTTCGCAGGCGTCGGTTTTGTCCGCGCTGGGGCAGGGTATCTGCTGCGAATATCGGGACGACGCAATTTACCGGTTCGACCAAAATGGTCAGACAATCACCCGCGTTTTCAACGGCACATCATTTTCTGCGCCGCAGATTGCCGGTGCCGCAGCATTGCTCGCGCAGGCTTTCCCGAACCTGACGGGTTCGCAAATCGTCAATCTGCTGCTGACGTCCGCGCGTGATGCGGGCGACCCCGGCACCGACGCAATTTACGGACGCGGCATATTGGATATTGCACGTGCCTTCGCGCCCGCCGGAACGACGTCATTGGCGGGCACAACAATAGCCGTTCCGCTTTCGGGCGATGGTGGAACAACAAGTGGCCCGATGGGCGATGTTGCGATGTCCAATCGTCCCGTGAACGCGGTGATCGTGGATAACTATGGCCGTGCATATGACATCGACCTTGCGCATGGTTTGAATGCCACTGCGCCCCGGCTGCGGTTAACCCCTGCGCTTATCCATCAGGACCGATCGGTCAGCGCGGTTGATGGCACAACCCAAATTGCATTTTCGATCAGCGACAGCGGCGTTGGCACAGCCAGCATATTGCCGCTCGCGCTTTCGGACGGGCAAGCGCGACAGGCGCGGTTGTTGGCAGGCCGGGTGAGCGCAGCAATCACGAAGGATACACGCTTTAGTCTGGGCATCCGGCAAACCGCCGCCCATCAGGTCGCGGCCTTGCAAGACATGACAAGCAGCGCGTTTTTGACCGCTGGTGAGGTACGGATGGAGGGCGGGTTTGAACGCCAGTCGGGCATTTCCTTTGCCCTGCGACAGCAATTGGGTGCTTTTGGATTGACGGGCAGCGTCGAACATGGCGACGCCCGTCTGTATCAAGGCGCTAGCGACGAATATCTCCGCCGGGGTACACGTCAATATCCTTATGCAACATTAGGGCTCTCGCTGGATCGTAAGATCGGGCGGGCCAGACTGGCGCTGGGTGCCAATTGGATGCGGGAGGATGAAACGATCCTAGGTGCCCGCTTTGCCAACTTCATCGGTCGTGCCGGAGCGCGCAGCCTGTTCGTCGACGGCAATATGGAAGCGACCTTGGCACAGGATTGGTCCATCGGCACCAGTTGGCGGCAAGGATGGACCTATGCCAATGCGGCGTCGACACTGACTGGACAAAGCCTTCTGAAGAGCAACGCATTTTCTTTTGATGTCACACGTGCCAATGCATTTGCGTATGGCGACCGGCTGGCGTTTCGATTTGCCCAACCGCTGCGTGTCACCAGCGGCGGTCTCACGCTGAATGTGCCCATTGCGTATGATTATACCACGCTTACCCCGACATTCGGCATCAGACGCTTCAGCCTTGCGCCACGAGGCCGCGAAATCGCGAGTGAAGTTGCGTGGATATTGCCAATGAGCGGCGGCTATTTCTCGTCAAACCTGTTCTGGCGACAGGAGCCGGGGCATTTTGAAAGCGCGCCGGATGACATCGGCGTGGCGTTCCGGCTGCAGTTCGGTTTTTAAACCGTAAAGCTTTCGCCGCAGCCGCAACTGCCTGTGGCGTTGGGATTATTGAAAACAAAGCCAGCGGCGAATTCATCTTCGACCCAATCCATGATGGAGCCGACGAGATAGAGCACCGAGCCGCCATCGATATAGAGCACGCCGCCCGGCGTTTCGATTTTTTCATCGAAGGCGATGGCCTCGGACACATAGTCGACCGAGTAAGCCAGTCCCGAACAGCCCCGACGCGGCGTGGACAGCTTTACGCCAATCGCGCCCTCGGGTGCCTTGGACATCAGCTCGGCAATCCGCGCTTCCGACGCGGGCGTCAGGATGACTGCAGCGGGGCGAACGCGGGTCTTTACATCGGTCATAACATTCCAAGCTCCAGACGGGCTTCATCGGTCATATTGGCTGGCGACCATGCGGGTTCCCAGACCAAATTTACTTCAGCATCACCAATGCCTGGTACCGCGCCCACGCGCAGTTCAACTTCACCCGGCATCGATTCCGCCACTGGGCAATGCGGGGTCGTCAGTGTCATCGACACAAGCGCATGGCCGTCATTAATCTCGACATTGTAAATCAGGCCAAGGTCATAAATGTTCACCGGAATTTCCGGGTCGTAAATTTCCTTAAGCGCGGCAATGACCGCTTCGTACAAATCGCCGTCGGGTTCGCCCGGTGATGGCGCAGCAGGTTTCTGCGCGAGAAAGCCCTCCAGATAATCCTTCTTGCGGGCCAATGTCTCGCCTGGTGTTTCGACAGCGTTTTCCACGCGCGCGCGGGGCGGCTTTTCGACGCTATCAACTTCTTCTATCCGGATGTTCTCGTTCATCCAAAAATCCTTTTCACCCGTTCCAGCCCGCGCACCAGCGCTGCGACATCATTTTCGTCATTATAAATACCAAAGCTTGCCCGCGCGGTGGCGGGGATGCCCAGATGATCCATCAGCGGCTGTGCGCAGTGATGGCCAGCACGAATGGCGACATTTTCTTCGTCCAATATCGTGCCGATGTCGTGCGGATGGATGCCCTCCATGCTGAAGGACACGATGCCAGCGGACTTTTCCGGACCGTATAAGGTGACCGAATTGATGCCGTGCAAGGCCTCACGCGTTTGCGCGGCGAGCGTGCTTTCATGCGCAAATATCGCTTCAGGACCAAAGCTGTCGATAAAGTCGATCGCGGCGTGCAGGCCGATTACCTCGATAATCATCGGGGTACCCGCCTCAAAACGCGATGGCGCGGGGGCATAGGTCGTCTTTTCAAAGGTCACGCGATCAATCATCGCACCGCCGCCTTGCCATGGCGGCATGGAATCCAGCGTTTCCGCCTTTGCCCACAACACGCCAACGCCGGTTGGGCCATATAATTTGTGGCCGGACATGACGTAAAAGTCGCAGCCCAGTTCGGCCATGTTCAGCCGCATACGCGGTGCGGCCTGACAGCCATCGAGCATGAGCTTGGCACCAACAGCATGTGCAGCCTTGGCCGCACGCTTTACGCCAAGGACCGACCCAAGGACATTGGACACATGCGCGAGCGCGACGAGCTTATGCTGTGCAGTAAGGTTCGCTTCCAACCAGTCGAGGTCAATCAGGCCGTCGTCGGTCAGCGGGCAGACGTCGATATGCGCGCCGACCTTTTCCGCCAGCATCTGCCACGGCACGATATTGCTATGATGCTCCAACCGGCTGAGCATGATGCGGTCGCCAGCGTTCAGATTGGCGGGGCCCCAGCTTTGCGCGACCAAATTGATGCCCTCGGTCGCGCCGCGCACGAACACGACTTCGTTCGGTGATGCTGCGCCGATGAACCGAGCCACGCGCTCACGCGCCGCCTCAAACGCGACAGTCATATTGGCCGAGCGTGCATAGACGCCGCGGTGGACGGTGGCATAATCGGCGCCACCGGCCCGCATCATCGCGTCAAGCACGACCTGCGGTTTTTGCGCCGTCGCGGCGGTGTCGAGATAATGCCAGTTGTTCGCAAGGCCGGGGAATTGGTCGCGGATAGGTGAAGCGGACATCAGCATCGCAACACACCGTCATGCTGAACTTGTTTCAGCATCCATCGTGCAACTGAGACCGACGCTCTGAGAGGCGAAATAGACCCTGAAACAAGTTCAGGGTGACGACGATTTAGAGGGAACCGTGCGCTCACACCAAATCCCCCAATTTGGCCAGCGCCGCTTCGGTTAGCGCATCTTCATCAGCCGCGCCTTCAAACACGCCCGCGACAAAGGCCTGCAACATCAGCTTCTTTGCTTCGGCAGGGGTAATGCCGCGCGCTTGCAGATAGAAAAGGCCCATGGCGTCCAACTCGCCAATCGCGCAGCCATGCGCGCATTTGACGTCGTCGGCGTAAATTTCGAGTTCCGGCTTGGCATTGGCGGTCGCGCTGCGGTCCAGCAGCATCGCTTTGACGGACTGCACGCTGTCGGTTTGCTGGGCATCGCGGGCGACGGCGACTTTGCCGAGATAGGTGCCGGTCGCTGTACCCGCCAAGACGGAGCGGACGATCTGCGATGATGTCGCGCCGGGTTCTGCATGGGTGACAGTGGTAATGACCTCAAGTGTTTGCGTGCCGCCGCCAATTTGCACCGCGCCAAGTTTGAAATCAGCTTTTTCGTGCAGTGTGACGTTAAGTTCGACCCGCCCGTAATCACCGCCGATATTCAGCACATGGATAGCGGCGGTGGCGCCTTTGCCAATCGCGATGTCCAGTTGATGGATAGTGCCGCTGTCCTGCATGATGGTCCGCGCAAAGGTTCCACCCGCAGGCACGATGATGCTTTCGGGCGCTGGTAATGGCCAAGCCGCTTCGACCGCGGCAATGTCGCTGTAGCGCCATGCTTCATTGTGGCGGGTGGGCGCGGACATGCTCAAGCCGCCAATTCCTTATACCCGTCACGCTCCAGCTCAAGCGCGAGCTCTGCACCGCCGGTCCGCGTGATGCGACCACCGTCGAGGACATGCACAAAGTCGGGTTTCACATAATCGAGCAGCCGCTGATAATGGGTGATCAGCAGCACAGCCTTGTCCGGCTTGCGCATGATGCGGTTGATGCCATCACCCACTGTGCGCAGCGCGTCGATGTCGAGGCCGCTGTCGGTTTCGTCGAGGATCGCGAGCGCAGGGTCGATGATGCCCATCTGCACCATCTCGTTGCGCTTCTTCTCGCCGCCGGAAAAGCCGACATTCACCGGACGCTTGAGCATGTCCATATCCATGCCAAGCGCGCCTGCCTGTTCGCGTGCGACCTTCAGGAATTCACCACCGGTCAGCGGAGCTTCACCGCGATATTTGCGCTGCGCATTGAGCGCCTCGCGCAGGAACTGGACGTTCGATACGCCGGGGATCTCGACCGGATATTGAAAGCCCAAGAACAGACCGGCGGCGGCGCGCTCATGTGGTTCGAGGGCGAGCAAATCCTGCCCGTTGAAGGTCACCGAACCCTCCGTCACCTCATAACCGGGGCGTCCCGAAAGCACATAGCCCAGCGTCGATTTGCCAGCCCCATTCGGACCCATGATCGCATGGATCTCGCCCGCGTTCAGCGAGAGCGTGAGGCCTTTAAGGATAGGCTTGTCGCCAACATTGGCGTGGAGGTTATTTATTTGGAGCATATGACGTCTGTTTTTCCGTTAAATCGTTTTGCGTTGGAGAAGCGACAATGCCTCACCCCACGCTCCCCTCAAGGCTAATGCCCAACAACTTCTGCGCCTCAACCGCGAATTCCATCGGCAGTTGCTGCAGCACTTCTTTGGCAAAGCCGTTGACGATCAGCGTGACCGCTTCTTCGGCGTTCAGGCCGCGGGCCATTGCGTAGAACATCTGGTCGTCCGAAATCTTGCTCGTCGTCGCCTCATGCTCGATCTGCGCGCTTGGGTTGCGAACTTCGATATAGGGGACGGTGTGTGCGCCGCTCAAAGACCCGAGCAACAGCGAGTCACATTGGGTGAAGTTGCGCACGCCCTCGGCATTGGGCGCAACGCGCACCAGCCCACGATAGGTGTTGTTGCTGTGTCCGGCGCTGATGCCCTTGCTGACAATGGTCGAACGCGAACCCTTGCCATTGTGGATCATCTTGGTGCCGGTATCGGCCTGCTGGTGATTGTTGGTCACTGCGACCGAGTAAAATTCGCCGACGCTGTTTTCGCCGTTCAATACGCAGCTTGGATATTTCCATGTCACCGCGCTGCCGGTTTCAACCTGGGTCCAGCTCACCTTGCTGTTCCGTCCTTGGCACAATGCGCGCTTGGTCACGAAATTGTAGATGCCACCTTTGCCTTCTGCGTCGCCGGGATACCAGTTTTGCACGGTCGAATATTTGATTTCGGCATCGTCCAGCGCGACCAGTTCGACCACAGCGGCGTGCAGCTGGTTCTCGTCGCGCATCGGCGCGGTGCAGCCTTCGAGATAGCTGACATAGCTGCCCTTATCAGCGACGATCAATGTCCGTTCGAACTGCCCCGTATTTTCCGCGTTGATACGGAAATAGGTGGAAAGCTCCATCGGGCAGCGCACGCCTTCTGGGATGTAGACGAACGTCCCATCGGAAAAGACCGCGCAATTGAGCGTGGCAAAATAATTGTCGTGCATCGGCACAATCTTGCCGAGATATTTGCGGACGAGATCAGGATATTCCTTAATCGCTTCCGAAATGCTGCGGAAGATAACGCCAGCCCGATCCAATTCGGCGCGGAAGGTTGTGGCGACCGACACGCTGTCAAACACGGCATCAACCGCGACCCGGCGTTGGGGCAAGCCACCGTCTTCGCCGCCTTCGACACCGGCGAGCAATTTCTGTTCGGCAATTGGAATGCCTAGCTTTTCATAAACACGCAGGATTTCGGGATCGACCTCGTCCAGTGAATTCAGCTTTGGCTTCGCCTTGGGCGCGGCATAATAATAGGCGTCCTGATAATCGATCGGCGGGACATTGAGCTTGGCCCAATCTGGCGCTTCCATCGTCTTCCACATGGCAAAGGCCTTAAGCCGCCATTCGAGCATCCATTCGGGCTCATTCTTTTTTGCCGAAATGAAGCGAACGGTATCTTCGTTCAGGCCCTTTGGCGCGAAATCGGTTTCGATGTCCGACGACCAGCCATGCTCGTAATCAGCAACCTTTTCGGCGGCGTCCCACGCAGCCTTGTCTTTGATCTCAATATCGTCGGTCATCGCGTCAGTCCTGCCAAATTGATTTGCGCAAGCGCACCGCGCACAGCGTTGTTGACGACGGGCCAATGCGATTGGACGTGGCAGCTGCCTTCTTTCGCACAATGCTGACCCAAGGCGTGTTTATGCGTATCGCAGCAGGCGGTCATCGCAATTGGGCCTTCGACGGCCTCAATAATATCCGCCAGGTTGATGGCCGCAGCAGGACGGGCAAGCGTGATGCCACCGCCAGTTCCACGTGCCGAACGCAATAGGCCCGCTTTGGTCAAAATGCTCACCAGCTTTTGAGTCGTGGGCAGCGCAAGGCCGGTTTCGGTCGCAAGGTCCGTCGCAGATACGCGCACAGAGCCGCAATGGCGCGAAGCCGCGCTCATAACCACCACTGCATAATCTGCCATATTCGACAAACGCATAACAACG
>DBOA01000187.1 GCA_002299195.1 Sphingomonadales bacterium UBA658 | reverse complement strand
CCCGGCCATGACGGATAAGGCGATTCCAGCTGCGTCAGCGTGCGCAGCGTCTGCGCATTATGGTCAAACCCGCCAAATGGCTTCATCGTCGCCTCCAGCGCGTCTTCACCAGCATGGCCAAAGGGCGGGTGCCCGATATCATGCGCAAGGCATAATGCCTCTGTCAGGTCTTCATTCAGCCCGAGCGCGCGGGCAATGGTGCGGCCAATTTGCGCGACTTCAAGGCTGTGTGTCAGACGCACACGATAATGATCGCCATCGGGCGAGATAAACACCTGCGTTTTGTGGCGAAGCCGCCGGAATGCAATCGAATGAATGATGCGATCACGGTCACGCTGGAATATATCACGCGGGCCGCGAATATCACGGTCGGGCTCTGGATGAAATCGGCCGCGGCTATTGCCGGGAAGTGATGCGTAGGAAGCCAGTTGCGACATGCCGCGCTTATGCAACCAAGCCGCCGCGACAGGAAGCCTATTTTACCTTTAAGGCATTCACAGGGACGCCAATCTCGCTTTTCCACATAAATGCGTCGCCGCCCGCTTTCTTGAAGTCGCCTTCCCACTTTTTGGCGGCCTTAACATCCGCAAACGGGCCAACGAGCAGTCGCGCGGTCTTGCCCCACGGAGATGTCCACGGTTTCTGCGCCTTGAACAATACGGCGTTGCTCTTCGTCAATTTGCGATAGTCGAAACCAAGCCCACTGGCTTCACCCGTTGCGATTTGCACCCAGATGCGCGCTGGATTTGCGGCTTCCAGCTTGGCTTTGGCGGCGGCTTTCGGGTCAATTTTGGCGGCTTTGCTGGCGTCTGCCGCTGCCTTGGTCGTCACGGGCTTCAGCTTTTTCAAATCGACCGGAATTTCCGAAGGCCGCTGCTCTCTCTCCGGAATTTCGATGGCGCCAACAATTGCATCCAGACTGAACCCTGCCGAAGCAGTGGACGCAGGCACAGCTGTTGGTGCCGCGATGATTTTAGCGGGAGCGGTTTGCGGGGGCGTTGCCGCCGCAAGCGATACCGGTTGTTGCGCGGTTGGCGTCGCCGCCGCGACCGTTACGGCCGGTTCAACCTTTGCAACAACAGGATCAGGCCGCGGCGTTGGTGGTACTGTGGCCTGAACTGCCACACGTTCCTGCGTTTTTCGGTCCGGCTTGCTCTGTGGCTTTGCCTCGCTTTTCGCGTCGCGCGCTGCTGTCGGCTTTGTTCCCAGCGGCGCGCCTGATGGAATGAGGCGGCTTTGGGCGGGGCCGACAGCAGGTTGCTGCGCGGTTGCGGCGACACGGCGGACCTGTTCGCTGTCACGCCCGACCGATTGGCTGGTGGGAAAATGCCCCAAATGAATGGCGGCCGCCTGCTGTGCGCCGGTTAAATTTGGCATCAAGCGGAAGAACCGCTCCATCTTTTGCGCTGATGGTTCATCCATGAAGCCCTGCGCAACCTTGTTGGATTCACGCAAGTCACCACGCGCAGCCAACATAAACGCCCGGGCGCGCCATGCGGTCGGACTGTTGCGCTGCAAAAGCGGCAGGAGCATAGCGTCGGCCTGTTCCTTTTGCCCCGCAAGCGAGAGAGACACGGCCTGACGAATGATGATGTCATCAGATGATGCTACGGTCCGCGCCAGTTGATAATCCTGCTGCGCACGTGCGAAATTGCCCAGCAAATCAAACGCCAGCGCGCGGTCGGCGGCAATCGAACGTTCGCTCGCGCCCAACCGGACGGCATCATCAAACAGGCGCAAAGCCTCAAACGGGTTTTCTGTGCGCACCGTCGATGTTGCCAGGCCGGATACAATCCGGCTGTTATTCGGCCGTATCGCATTGGCGCGCGTGAAGAAATTGAGCGCGGCATTGGCATCACCCAACAGCAAAGAGGCATTGCCGGCATCGGCCAAGGCATCTGCATCGCTTGGGCTAAAAGAAATGCGCCGCATCGCGTCACGCAGCTCCACCGCGCCAGCGGGCTCGACAATATTTGGCACGACCGCAGGCGTTTGCTGGTCAAGCGCCTCCAGCGCGCTTTCATCGACAGCCTGTGCATGCACGGCGGGTGAAACGCCACCGGCCGAAAACACCAGCGCGCTAAAGAATCCAAGGCTACGTAATATTGTCACATCCATGTTTTTCTATGTAGCTGCCGACTGCCGAACACAAAGCGCATTCACGCTTTGGTCCGACAAACGGTTGCATAGAAACGACAAGATGACGGTGCGCTTGCCGCGCGTCTTATGAGTTGTTCTGACGATCAAGAAAGCTTGGGAAGCCTGTGCCATTGCCGCCTTCATTGCGCTTTTCCGCGTCGTCTTCCGAACGGGTAAGGCCCCGTGACAGGTTGGACATGCGTTCAAACAATGTGCCGCCGGTTGGAATGCGCGGTGCAGCGCGTTCTGGCGGCTGAGTGACGTCGACTGGCTGCGCAGACGGATAGCCTTCGGTCGCAGGCGTATCGAGGTCAAGTGCGTCGGCATTTGCCCAGGAATCCCGTGGGCTGTCATTGTTGTCTGCATATTGGGTTGGTACAACGTCGTCAGCTTCATCTTCTTCGATTGCAACAAAGTCGCTACCCAGTTCCAAGCTGTCGTCGTCTGCTTCATTTTCGAATTCAGCGGCGGCCGTTTCTTCCACGGCTGCGGTATCGGCTGTGTTTTCAAACAAAGATGTCGCAGCAGGTGCAACTTCAACGACAGGCTCTGGCGCAGGCGCAGGGCGGCTGAACGAGAATGGCGTTCTTTGTGCTGCCGGTGTCGCGTTCAAGCCTTCGTTATCGATGCCAGTGGCGACAACCGAAACGCGGATCTTGCCGTTCAGATTTTCATTGAATGCCGAACCCCAGATGATGTTTGCGTCGGGGTCAACCAGCTCACGGATATGGTTGGCCGCTTCGTCAACTTCCATCAGGCGCATATCTTCGCCACCGGTAATCGATACGATAACACCCTTTGCGCCCTGCATCGACACGCCGTCGAGCAACGGGTTGGCAATGGCCTTTTCCGCAGCTTCGAGCGCGCGGCCGTCGCCTTCGGCTTCACCAGTGCCCATCATCGCCTTGCCCATTTCGTGCATGAC
>DBOA01000159.1:1350-3770 GCA_002299195.1 Sphingomonadales bacterium UBA658 | reverse complement strand
TGGCGTTCGGACGCAAGCTTGCCAGCCCCCGACATTCAATATCATTTCGTCCCCGCCATGTTGGAAGACCATGGCCGTTCCAAAGTGAAAGGCCATGGGTTCAGTTGCCATGCCTGCGTCTTGCGGCCCGAAAGCCGCGGCACGGTGCGCCTCGCATCAACCGATGCAAGTGCGGCCCCGCTGATTGACCCGGCATTTTTGAGCGATGACCGCGACATGGCCACATTGCGCAGCGGCGTGCGCGCCATGCACCGGATTTTCGAAGCACCTGCGCTTGCCGTTTATGGCGGAAAGAATCGCCATCCTGTCGATCTGAATGACGATGCCGCCTTGGATGATCTGATCCGCAGTCGCGCAGATACCGTATACCATCCCGTCGGCACATGCCGCATGGGGCCCAATGCGGACGATGTTGTCGACTCGCGCTTGAAATATCGGGGCATCGAAGGGCTCTATGTCGCGGATGCCAGCATCATGCCGCGCCTTGTTTCCGGTAACACAAATGCGCCCAGCATCATGATTGGTGAAAGATGTGCCGAATTTGTCCGGGCCGATTTGCAATAATCTTGCCTAAATGCGGCGTCGCGGGTAACCGCGTGCGCGCTATGACGATTAACGGAACAGATTATATCAGCACCCGCGGCAACGCGGACGCGCTCGATTTTGCAGGCGTCACCCTAACGGGTCTGGCCCGAGATGGCGGACTTTACGTCCCGCGCCATTGGCCGCAATTTTCGACAGAAGATATAAAAGCGATGCGCGGCCTGTCTTATGTCGAGTTGGCTGCGCGCGTTATGGCGCCATTTACTGCGGGTGTGTTGAGCGAATCTGAGCTCAAGGGTCTATGTTCGACGGCTTATGGTTCCTTTGCCCATTCGGCGATCACACCATTAGTGCAACTTGATGGTCAGCACTGGCTGCTTGAGCTTTTTCACGGGCCAACCTTGGCATTCAAGGACGTTGCGCTCCAATTGCTGGGCCAATTGTTTGAACGCTTCTTGTCGGGCACGGATAAAAAACTGACCATTGTCGGCGCGACATCCGGAGACACAGGATCAGCGGCAATCGACGCCGTTGCCGGACGTGCGCAAATCGAAATCTTCATGCTGCACCCGCATAACCGCGTCTCTGACGTCCAGCGTCGGCAGATGACAACCATCCTTGCGCCCAATGTCCATAACATCGCGATTGAAGGCAGCTTCGACGACGCGCAGGCGATGGTAAAGCGGATGTTCAGTGACAAGGACGTCAATGGCCCGCTCACTTTATCGGCCGTAAACTCCATCAACTGGGCCCGACTGATGGCGCAGGTGGTATATTATTTCTATGCCGCGCTTCGATTGGGCGGACCTGAGCGTAAAATTGCCTTTTCCGTCCCGACCGGAAACTTTGGCGACGTGTTTGCTGGTTATGTTGCCGCGCAAATGGGCTTGCCGATTGAACAGCTGATTGTCGCCACCAACATCAACGACATCTTGCACCGCGCCCTGTCAAAGGGTGACTATTCGGTGTTGGGCGTAACCCCGACAGCATCACCATCGATGGATATTCAGGTGTCGAGCAATTTTGAACGGCTGCTGTTTGACCTTGAAGGTCGCGATGGATCAACCACCGCAGCGCGGATGAAATGGTTCGAACAAATGGGCAAAATGGTTCTGTCGCCCGACATGCGGAAAAAATCTGCTTTGTTGTCGAGCGCGCGCGCCGATGCGGACCAGATGGCGGCCGCCATGCGCTGGGCCTATGGCGCGGCTGACCAAATTATCGACCCCCATACCGCCATCGCACTGCACGCGGCGCGGGCGTCGGGCATCAAACCGGAAACGCCTATCGTCACATTGGCAACCGCGCATCCCGCGAAGTTCCCGGACGCAGTGGAAAACGCAACCGGCGTTCGCCCTGCTTTGCCTGCGCGTGTCTCGCACCTGTTCGACCGTGAAGAACGCTTTGATGTCTTGCCCGGCACATATGACGCCGTCCGTGACTATGTGCTTGCGCGCGCCGTTCGCTAAAATATGGAACAGAATTTCGTCACCCTGATCAGCGAGCCGCGCAGCGATTACACGCTCATCGATTCGGGCAATGGGCGCAAATATGAATCCTACGGTGACCGCCGCTTCATCCGGCCGGAACCGCAAGCGATGTGGGCGCCTGCGCTCGACGAATGGCCCGCAGATGCGGAATTCGTTCCGGGATCGGACGATGATGGCGGCGGACGTTGGTATAACAACAAACCCGTTCCCATGGATGGTTGGCCGCTCGCATGGAATGATGAGGTGCACTTTACCGCATCGTGCACGCCATTCCGCCACCTCGGCTTTTTCCCGGATATGGACCCTGTATGGCGGTGGATGCGCGGGCAGTTGGCAGGGGTCGCCGACCCCGTTGCGATGAACCTGTTTGGCTATACCGGCGTTGGC
>DBOA01000159.1:0-1037 GCA_002299195.1 Sphingomonadales bacterium UBA658 | reverse complement strand
GGCTATACCGGCGTTGGCACCCTCGCTTTGTCGGCAGCGGGCGCGCAGATGGTGCATGTCGATGCGTCCAAGAAATCGGTTGCGCAGGCACGATCCAATGCCGAAATGTCGGGCATGGCCGACCGTCCCATTCGCTGGATCGTCGACGACGCCGCCAAATTCGTTGCACGCGAAGTGCGCCGCGAAAAGCGCTATGACGGCATATTGCTGGACCCACCCAAATATGGTCGCGGTCCCGACGGCGAAGTCTGGCGGCTTGAGGAAGACCTGCCCGAACTGATCGCCAATTGCCGCAAGTTGCTTGATACAGAATCAAAGTTTCTATTTCTGACCGTCTATGCGGTGCGCATGTCTGCGCTGGCGCTGGGCGGGTTGTTGGAATCCCATTTTGCCGACCTTGGTGGCAAAGTTGAATTTGGTGAACTCGCGGTGCGCGAACAGGGCCGGGGCATGCTTTTGCCGACGGCTATTTTCGCCCGCTGGTCACGTTAAGGAGTGATATGACCGATAGCCTCATTCTCGAAGTACATGACCTTGTCGTCAATGTGCTGACGGGCATTTACAGCCAGGAAACGCACCTGCCGCAGCCACTGCGTATTTCGATTAGCGCAACGTTGGATATGGCTCCGCATTATGCGCCAGACACGCCGCTGTCGGCGTCGAAAAATTATATGGCGCTGAAAGAGGCCGCGACACTTTTGCCCGGCGATGTGCACTTCACGCTGATTGAAGCCGTCGCCGATCATATCATAGATAATTTGTTTGCTGACGACCCACATATCAGCCACCTCGTCGTCAAAATTGTGAAACTCGCCATCGCCGAAGATAATGAATCGATTGGCATTACAATGTCGCGGAGCCGCAAGTGACAATGGCGCCGCTTGCAATTGTGACAGGCGGCAAGCGTCGGCTAGGTGCCGAAATCGCATCTAAACTTGCGGGCGCGGGTTACGCGTTGGCACTGGTTAGCCATCTCGATTCACAGCCTGAAGAAAAGCTTCTGGCGACACTGCAAGAAAATGAGAGCGAATGGCATC
>DBOA01000070.1 GCA_002299195.1 Sphingomonadales bacterium UBA658 | reverse complement strand
TTTACAGTGCCCACAGGCGCGGCGCACTGGCACGCGTTGCTGCGGGCACGGGCGATTGAAAGCGAATGTTTCGTGATCGCAGCAGCGCAATGCGGGGCACATGAAGATGGCCGTGAGACATACGGCCATTCACTTGTGGTCGATCCTTGGGGAGAGGTCGCCCTTGATATGGGAACCACCCCGGGACTCGCTTTTGTTGATTTGAATCTCGATAAAATTGCGGACGTTCGGCAGCAAATTCCCGTGCGTCAAAACCGCCGTGTAATCGCTGAGCCCAGATTTTATGAATAGAAAGACCGCGAGCATTTCGGAATGAGCAGCTTTACCCTGATGAATTGGCAAGACCATTTTTGGACAGCTTTGTCCGCAGCGTCGGCATTACTGGTGCTGATTAGCAGTGTTGCGGACCGGCGGCGCCATAAGCGCACTAAACTCGATCAGGTCGGTATAATGCCGTGGACCGGAATCACAGTATTTTCCGTGCTGATTACTGTATTGGCAGCAGCTTTGGCGATTAAAGGGCTTTAGGTCCCGACCCTAGCCGAGGCACGCCTCAAGAAACGGCTGGTCAAATCCGAACTGCCTCGCCTTTTCCAGCGTATAAGGGCGAACGCCGCCCGCGACCCACTCTCCGTGGATTTTGCCGTCAGAATCTTCGTCGCGATATTCAAATTTGAACAGATCCTGCGTAACAATGACGTCGCCTTCCATTCCGATGACTTCAGTAATCTGGGTGGTGCGACGTGAACCATCGCGCAAACGCTTCACCTGAACGATAAGGTCGACAGATTCCGCAATTTGCCGCGAAATGGCTTCCTTGGGTATTTTGATGTCGCCCATCATGATCATATTTTCCATACGACCCAAGCACTCGCGCGGGTTGTTGGCGTGCAGCGTACACATGGATCCATCATGACCGGTGTTCATTGCGGCGAGGAGGTCGAAACACTCCGCACCACGAATTTCGCCCAAGATGATCCGGTCAGGGCGCATACGCAGCGCGTTCTTCACAAGGTCACCGATGGTGATCGCGCCATCGCCTTCCAAGTTCGGAGGGCGTGTTTCAAGCGGTAGCCAGTGCGGCTGCTGAAGCCGAAGTTCGGCCGCATCTTCAATCGTCAAAACGCGCTCGCCCGGGTCAATCATTTTGGACAAAGCGTTCAGCATTGTCGTTTTACCCGACCCCGTACCGCCCGAAATGACGATATTCATCCGGCTGCCCCCGGCAATCTTCAATGCCGTTGCCATCGGTTCGCTCATCGAACCAAAGCCCTTCAACATGTCGATGGTGATTGGTTTTTCGGAAAATTTACGAATGGAAATGGCTGTGCCGCGCAGCGACAGCGGGGGAACAATAACGTTCACGCGGCTACCGTCTTTCAATCGGGCGTCGGCCAAAGGTGTGGTTTGGTCGACGCGGCGACCTACTTGGTTCACGATGCGCTGCGCGATCTGGAACAAATGCTCTTCGTCACGAAATTGGATCGGCGCAATCTGCAGCTTTCCCTTTTTTTCGATATAGGTCTGCAACGGGCCATTGACCATGATATCGGTAATGTCTGGATCGCTGAGCAGCTCTTCAAGCGGACCAAAGCCGAGCAGTTCGTCGACGAGCACTTTTTCCAAAGCAAATTGTTCGCGGCGGTTAAGCGTCAGCTTGAGTTCGGCCAGCACTTCAAGAATGATCGGGCGGAACTCTTCGGTCAGCTCTTCTTTATTCAGTGATGCCGCCGCTTCGGGGTCCACACGTTCCAAAAGACGCGGGAGAACCTGTTCTTTGATTTTGTGTACCGACGCTTCAAAGCCTTGGGGACCTTCATCGACTGGTGCCGCGTTGTTTGCGCGGTCTGACAAGCGCGACATGGCTTCCTGCATGGCGGTCTATGGACCGCCGTTGCTGCCGCCTGGTAAGTTTGCCGATTCAATGGGTGGAAATTGTTCGCCACCGCCCGTCGTTGGCGCGTCATCTGGCTGTTGCGCAATCGAGGGCCCACTGCCGGACATGGGGCGCGCCACGCCAAATGATGAGCGCCCTAAAGACAAACCCGGTTTTTTCCCAAATGCGCTCACGTCATCCCGCTCCGATATTCTATGGACTAAGGATTTCTGGCTACCGACAAATGGTGAATAAATCGGTAACAGTTTGCTTTTATTGGGTTGCCCGACAAAGATTTCTGCCGCTTTGCATTCCCGGAAGACACTTTTAAGGGGGGCTCGGTAATCGAGGGAAATCCAGTGCATGCATCGTCGGCCCGTTCGGGTCTTTTTTATGCCGTTTGCGGCTTTGCTCTATTGTCATTGGGCGATGCGGTCATCAAATCGATTGCCGGTGCCTGGCCCGGTACTGCCGTGGCGGCGCTGCGCTATTCTATCGGTGCGCTGGGCTTGGGAACATTGTTGTACCTCAAGGAAGGCAGGCAGGGATTTGCTTTGCCCATGCCCAAAATTCAGATCCTGCGCGGATTTGGCGTGGCGATGGCAACCATCTGTTTCTTTTTATCCATCTTCGTCATGCCATTGGCTGAGGCTACGGCAATTGGTTTCACAAGCCCTATGATCACGGCGGTCTTGAGTGCCATTTTTCTGCATGAACGGACGAATGTGACCAAATGGACGGCGACATTTATTGCGTTTGGCGGGGTTCTTCTCATCATGCGGCCCAATGTTGCCGAACTGGGTTGGGTTGCTTTGTTGCCGCTTGCAGCGGCCATGTCGATGGCGCTTTTGATGATTGGCAATCGCGCCGTCGCTGGGGCAGGGACACCGATTTTGATGCAATTTCTGGTCGCGTCACTTGCAGTGCCATTCATTCTGACCGCAGCGATTTTGGGTCATTTTTCGGGCGTTGCGACATTGCATATCGGCATGCCAGACTGGACCATCGTGGCGCGCTGTGCCGTCGTTGCGGTCACCGCTAGCTTTGCGCACTGGTTGATTTTTATGGCAACAACCCGCGCTTCGGCCGCTGACATCGCGCCAATGACCTATGTCCAGTTGTTGATGGCACTCGCGCTCGGCATATTGGTTTTTGGCGATTGGCCAGACATGACATCGCTTGCCGGG
>DBOA01000169.1 GCA_002299195.1 Sphingomonadales bacterium UBA658 | reverse complement strand
GCAAAAATCAGCAATGCCAAACCGGTCGGCAACAAAAGCGCGGCGCCCATTGCGGCGGCCATGAACGGCCCAGTGCACGGTGTCGCGACGATTGCGGCAAGCACGCCGGTCCAGAACGATCCGGCAAGGCCGCCTTGCCGCGTGAGCTTTTCGCCCGCACCAATGCCGCCAACCTTAAACATGCCCGCCAGATTTGCGGTGACCGCAACCATCAGCAGCAAAAGGATCAGCACGACCGCAGGGTCCTGCAACTGAAATGCCCAACCCACTTCTTCACCGGCAGCGCGCAAGGCCAGCATGATGCCGCCGAGAATGAGGCAGCTGACAATGATACCGACCGTGTAGGCCAGCGCATCGCGGCGGGCTTCGCCTTCATCGCCACCCATTTTGGCAAGGCTCAGCGCCTTCAGCCCCAATATGGGGAATACGCAGGGCATGAGGTTCAGCAGCAAGCCACCAAGCACGGAGAATGCCAATATCCACCCAAAGCCAAGCGGTGGTTGTTGGCCATCGGCAGGCGCACCTTCGCCCAAAACAGACACCGCATCGCCGCCCAATGGCACCGCGCCCGCGACAGCACGCACTTCAAGCCCCTGCGCGTCATTAAAACGCAGCAGCCCGTCAATTTGGCCGTCAAAGCCCGCTTTCACCGCACCGCTGACCACCAGCCAGTCGCCGACACGCCGCGCGCTTTGCGGGGCTGCATAACGGAACATTTTGTCGGTCTGCGCAAAGAACCAGACGCGTTCAGCCTTGGCGCTGCGCGGATAAGGGATGGCGATATCAATGCGCTTGCCGTCAATTTGGTAGAGCGCCGAACGGTCAAGCGGCACCGGCAGGGCACTTCGCCATGCGTCAAAGCGCGCGCGGTCCGCGTCGGATATTTTGCCTGACCCCACCGTCAACGGTACGGACAATGTCCCGGCCTCCGGAACGCACACCAAGTCGGAACAGGCCGACCAGCCGGCATCCACTTTGACGTTCAGGCTTTGGCCCGCCTGCGCGCTTTCAGGTATTTTGATATCCACTAGAAAGGCATGCTTTGCCTTGTAAATATGGTTCATAAACCCGCTGACGATCAGCGTCTCTGGCACCGGCGCACGCACCGTTCCGGCGGTCACACCGCTTGGCAATTGCCATTCGAGTTCAAGCGGCGTCCCGGCATCGCCGGGGTTTACCCAATAATCATGCCAGCCGGATTTGGGGTCCATGACGATTGCGACGGTGACCATATCGCCCGGCGCAGGTTGACGGGTCTCAACATCAATTGAGGCACGCACATTTTGCGGCGATGCGTTGGCGGGCGTCTGTGCATATGCGCCGCCAAAGGCCAAAGTTAGCGCCAGCAGAAACGCCCCGACTGTGCGCAGCAGACGCAGCGGTCGATGGGCCAATGCCCACGTGCCGATATTCTGCGTGTGTAGAACAGCCATTTTATTCCGATGCCGTTTGTAAGGGGGACGCATTCATTGCCGGCATCGCCTTCGCCTTTTTCCAGCTACCGTTCAGATAATAAGCGATCGATAACACACAAGAGGCGATGGATGTCGCGATGAAAGCAGCCCAAATGGCGTCCGCGCCAAATCGGTCATATAATCCAAAGCCAATGGTGAAGCGGACGATGACGGCGCTGAATATCAGGATGAGTAATGGCGCGACCACGGCACCATTTGCTCGCACCGCAAAGGTCACGACGACCGACACACCCATCAATATAAAGCTCCAGCCAATGATATGGTTGATGTGGATGGCGATATCGATCGCTGGACTGCCGATGGGCAGGAACAACTGAAGCAACGGTGTTGCAAACAAGGTCATCAGCAAAATCAACACGCCCGACATCAGCAGGTTGATGCCGATGCCCGACCAAACGATGCGACCGACGCGATCCCATTTGTTCGCACCGATATTTTGCGCAACCATGGCGCTGACCGCGCCACCGACAGCTACGGCGGGCATTTGCACATAGCTCCACAGCTGGTTCATCACACCAAAGGCCGCAGTGGTATCGACGCCCTCAATATTCACGAGGCCAATCATCACAACTGCAGAACCCGACATGATAATCATCGACAAGCCCATGGGCAGACCCATACGCGCTATTGGTTTCAGAAAGCGGGCGTCAGGGCGCAGCCATGTAAGCTCGGCCCCGCGCAGGCGAATGGTAAGGTCAAGCGCATAGACCTTGCGCAGCAGCAGGCCGAGGCTGATGATCCCTGCAACGATTGTAGCCAAAGCGGACCCGGCGATACCCATTGCGGGAATTGGACCAAAGCCAAGAATGAAGACCGGATTGAGGATGATGTCGAGCACGACATTCAAGACCGTATTCCAAAATGGCGTGACGGAATCACCGACGCCGCGCAGCGATGACGATATCAGGACCATGACAAACGACGTGGGCATCGTCAGGAAAATCACGCGCAGATAGGCAAGCGCGAGCGGATAGACCGTCTCAGGCGTCGACATGAGCCGCAGCATGTGCGGCGCGAAAATCCAGCCTGCCGCTGCGAACAATAAGCCCGCGGCGAAAAAGACGGTGATTGCGGTTCCCATGATCCGGCGCACAGATTCAATATCGCGGCGGCCCATATTCTGGCCGATCAATATGGTTGTCGCCATGGTGAAACCGAACAGGGTGGAGAACATCAAGAACATGATGAGCCCCGCGTTCGCCGACGCCGCCAGCGCCTCTTCGCCCAGAAACTTTCCGATCCAAACCGAATTGACCGAATTGTTAATCGACTGGAGAATGTTCACGCCAAGCGACGGCAGCGCGAACAGGAACAATGTTTTTGCAACCGGACCAACCGTCAGGTCGCGTTGATGCGCGGGTGCGCCGCTCACCCCAATCGTGCCAATGCCGCCGTCAGCCGCTCGGCCTCGGCAGCTTTTTCCGCATGATCGGCGCGTGCCTTTTCCACGGCCTCGGGCTTCGCCTTTTCAACAAAGGATGCGTTGGACAGACGCCCTGCAAGCGCATCACGTTCCTTGGCTGCAGCTTCGATAGCTTTGGTGATGCGGCTGCGTTCGGCATCGAGATCGATGATGCCGTCGAGGGCAAAGACGACCGTATCGCCACCGACCACGATCTGCGCGACATTGTTGGTCTCTACAGGCGTAAAAGCAAAGCTGTCGATGCGGCCCAAGCGCGATAGCGACGCGGCTTGGCGTTCGATGATTGCGATGGTGGATGGCTGCGGGTAAGCGATATTCGCCGTTAGCCGTGCGCCGGGCGGAATGTTCAGTTCTGCCTTAAACGAACGCGTCTTGCTGATCGTGTCAATTACCCAGTCGATTTCACGAACGGCGTCTGCGTCAACCGTTGCGTTCGGCTCGGGCCATTTGGCATGGATGATGTCATAGGGGCGATCACCCAAGGCGTGCCACAATTCTTCAGTGATGAACGGCATGAATGGATGCAGCATGACCAAAATTTGGTCGAGCACCCAGCCAGCGACGACCATGGATTCAGCATCCATCTCGCCCTTTTCACCATCGACAAAAGCAGGCTTGATAAGTTCGAGATACCAATCGCAGAACTGGTCAAAGACCATGTGATAAATCACATCGGCCATGCCATCGAAGCGGAATTCGGCGAACGCCTTGTTCAGCTTTTCAACGGTGCCAACGACCTCGCCGATAATCCAGCGGTTCACCGCGAGCTCGGCTTTGGGGGCGTGGATGCTGTGCGATCCGCTGATGCCGTTGGACTGGGCAAAGCGTGCCGCATTCCAAAGCTTGGTCGCAAAGTTGCGATAACCGGCAACGCGGCTTTCATCCATTTTGATGTCGCGGCCCTGGCTTTCCATAGCCGCCATGAAGAAGCGCAAAGCATCGGCACCATATTGGTCAATCAGGCCAAGCGGATCGACGGTATTGCCCTTGGACTTGGACATTTTGCTGCCGTCTGCGGCGCGGACGAGGCCGTGCAGATAGAGCGTCTTCCAAGGCACTTCTTTCATGAAGTGAATGCCCTGCATCGCCATGCGCGCGTCCCAGAAGAACAATATGTCAAAACCGGAAACAAGTACGTCATTGGGATAATGGCGATCGAGCTCGGTCGTTTGGTCGGGCCAACCCAATGTGCCAAATGGCCAAAGCGCGGATGAGAACCATGTGTCGAGTACGTCCGGATCGCGGGTCAATTCAACGGCTGTTCCGGCAAGCGCTTGCGCAGCCTCCTCGGTCTCTGCGACATAGCATTTGCCATCCGCATCAAACCACGCAGGGATCTGGTGGCCCCACCATAATTGGCGCGACACGCACCATGGCTGGATATTTTCCATCCATTTGAAATATGTTTTTTCCCAAGATTTCGGGACAATATCGATTGCGCCCGAACGCACCGCTTCGATTGCAGGCTTGGCCAATGTTTCTGCATCGACATACCATTGGTCGGTCAACCATGGTTCAATCACTTGGCCCGAACGGTCGCCAAAGGGTGTTTGGATGACGCGGTCTTCAACCTTTTCGAGGAAGCCCAAAGCGTCCATCGCTTCGACCACCATCTTGCGCGCATTGGTTGGCTCGCCTTCGATGCCGAAGCGATATTGGCCGATATATTCTGGCGGAATGAGACCATCCGACGTTTGCACAACGCGGCCTTCGCCATCGAGCATGTTAAACATCTCGCTGGCTTTGAATCCGGCGCGCTTGCCCACTTCAAAGTCATTGAAATCATGCCCCGGCGTCACCTTGACTGCGCCCGAACCCAATTCCGGATCGGCATGTTCGTCGGCGACAATCGGTATCAAGCGGCCGGTGATCGGCAGGCGGACATTTTTGCCCACCAGATGTGCATAACGTTCATCCGAGGGATTTACGGCCACCGCCATATCGGCGAGCATCGTTTCGGGCCGCGTCGTCGCGACGGAGATAAACCCGCTGCCATCTTCGAGCGGATATTTGAAGTGCCAGAACTTGCCGTTGATTTCGCGGGTTTCCACCTCAAGATCGGAGATCGCGGTTTTCAGGCCGGGGTCCCAATTGACGAGGCGCTTGTCGCGGTACAGCAGGCCTTGATTATACAGTTCAACGAACACTTTGATGACGGCTTT
>DBOA01000121.1 GCA_002299195.1 Sphingomonadales bacterium UBA658 | reverse complement strand
CCATCGATTTCAGGTGCGTCGGCTTGCGACCGTCCGGTGGCACCAACGCTGCCATCTTCATCGGCATCGCCAATCTCGTCGATAATGACAGGGATATTGCGCCCAACCTTTGCTGCAAGCTTGGCTGCGCTAATCGCCGCCGTCTTTTCCATGATACGCTGGAACCGCTCTTCCTTCACCTCTTCAGGAACAGGGTTTGGCAAATCGTTCGCTTGCGCACCTTCCACCGGTTCGAAGCGGAAGGCGCCGACGCGGTCGAGCTGCGCTTCGTCCAACCAGTCGAGCAGATATTGGAAATCCGCATCGGTTTCGCCCGGAAATCCAACCACAAAGCTTGACCGGATAGCGATATCAGGCGCGATGTTGCGCCAATTGCGGATCCGCTCCAGCACCTTCGCTTCATTGGCGGGGCGCTTCATCGCTTTTAGGACATTCGGCGCGGCATGTTGAAACGGGATATCGAGATATGGCGTCAGATACCCTTCTGCCATCAACGGAATAACGTCATCCACATGCGGGTAAGGATAGACATAATGCAGCCGCACCCAAGGCGCGATGCCTTCGCTCGTCCGCAAGCTGCCCAATTCGCGGGCAAGGTCCGTCATATGCGCGCGCACCTGACGCCCCTGCCACTCGCGTGGCTCGTGCCGCGTATCAACGCCATAAGCGGAGGTATCTTGCGAAATAACCAAAAGCTCTTTGGTGCCCGCGGCGACCAGCTTCTCCGCCTCACGCAACACGGCGTCAATCCGGCGGCTCGCAAGCTTTCCGCGCAACGATGGAATGATGCAGAAGGCGCAGCTGTGGTTGCACCCTTCGGAAATCTTTAAATAGCTATAATGGCGCGGGGTCAGCTTCAAGCCGCCTTCGGGAACCAAGTCCACAAACGCACCGCGTGTAGGTGGCGCAGCTTCATGAACCGCCGAAACAACGGCTTCATATTGATGCGCACCGGTGATCGCGAGCACATCAGGGAAGCGCGCACGGATGACGTCCGCTTCATTACCCATGCAGCCTGTGACAATCACACGGCCGTTTTCCGCGATCGCCTCTCCAATCGCCTCAAGGCTTTCTTCCTTTGCGGAGTCCAGAAAGCCACAGGTATTGACCAGCACAACGTCAGCGCCGGCATAATCGGGCGACAAGCCATAGCCATCGGCGCGCAGCTTTGTGAGGATCCGTTCGCTATCGACCAGCGCCTTGGGACAGCCAAGTGATACCATGCCGATCTTCGGCGCTGCTTTGATTTGAGTTGCCATGATGGCGGGCCGCATAGCGGGTTTCCGCACGCTTGTCACGGGCAGTATAGATTTGCGCTGCGCGCCAGGATAACAATCCAACAATGATTATCAAAATTACCAAAGGCACGGATCGCGATTTTCTCGCTATTGTTAGGAACGACGGCTCGACGGAGACCGCAACCTTTCCGAAAAAAGGCGTGACGCCGCATGATGCGATCCATTATTTCGTCGAAACCGGGTTGAACTTGCCAATGGCATTTTGGGGAATGGTGGCAAAAGGACATAGTCCCGCAGATATTCAGGAAATTGCAAAACAGGCGGGTCACGCCAGCGCGTCACGGGCCCAAACGCCCGACGAACATATTGTGCAGTTGCTTCAAGCAGAACGCTTGGTGGAATGTTTCGAATCCGACGCATGGGGTACCCCGGCCGATGCCGAAACCTTTATCTCGATTGCCAAAACCACTTGCGAGGCTTCATTTGTACCAATGCCTGCTCTGGCGCCGCAATCCATTGAGGCCGTACGCACGCGGATTGCCGCGTTTCAGTCCATTTGGTCGGTTGCGAAGGCTGGCCATGTGGCGGAATTTCAGTGGGATGAAAAATGATCCCGAACGCAACTTCACTGGCATGCGGCAGCGAATGGTTTTCCCTTATCCGCCGTAAGCGCTCCGAAGATTGGCGAGGGAATCGCTATGGGTGAGGTCAAGCTGCAGCGGGGTCACTGCGATATAGCCATCCTCAATCACCTCAAGGTCGGTATCATGGCCCGGCGTGTGCACCATTCCATGAAGCCCAAACCAATAATAGTCGTAGCCACGTGGATCCGTGCCCTTGACGATCGAACCGCGGCTATAGTCATGGAACCCCTGCCGCGCGACTTTGATGCCTTTGACATCCTGCGGCAATAAAGGCGGGAAGTTGATGTTGGTTAGCGTGCGCGGCGTATGCGGCGTGTCCAATAGCGGACGCAACACGCGCTCGCCCCACGCTTCGGCCGCTGAAAAAGGCACAGAATCCGCCATGCCTTCTTTGCTATACACTTGGCTAAGCGCAATGGACCTGATTCCCGCCAACGCCCCTTCCATCGCCGCAGCGACGGTGCCCGAATAAGTGATGTCATCCCCAAGATTGGCACCACGGTTGACGCCGGACAAAATCAGGTCAGGCTTTGCATCTTTCATGATGACACCAATGCCGAGCATCACAGAATCGGTTGGCGTCCCCGCAACCGAATAATGTTTTTCGCCATGTTGGCGGATGCGGACAGGCTTGGTCAGTGTCAGCGAGTGACCCGCGCCGGAATTTTCCTCAGCCGGTGCGACAATCCAGATGTCATCGCTCAGAGTACGGGCAATCGCCTCCAACACCTTAAGACCCGGCGCATTCACACCATCATCATTGGTCAATAAAATGCGCATCAGGCCGCAATCTCCAGCTTCGTCAGGCCGCCCATATATGGCAGCAGCGCGGCTGGAACGGTCACACTGCCGTCGGCTTGCTGATGATTTTCAAGGACGGCAACCAGCGTACGGCCAACGGCCAAGCCAGAACCGTTCAACGTGTGCACGAACACATTGCCTTTGCTGTCCGCAGGGCGGTAGCGCGTGTTCATACGGCGCGCCTGCCAGTCACCGCAGTTCGAACAGCTCGAAATTTCACGGTATAGCCCCTGCCCCGGCAACCAGACCTCAAGATCATAGGTCCTGCGCGCGCTGGCACCAATGTCACCCGTGCACAGCAGCATCTTGCGATAGGGCAACTCAAGTGCTTGCAAGATACCCTCGGCACTTTCGACCATACGTTCATGTTCGGCAGCGCTGTCTTCGGGGCGAACGATGGAGACCAGCTCCACCTTTTCAAACTGGTGTTGGCGGATCAGGCCTTTCGTATCGCGTCCCGCCGCGCCGGCTTCGGAACGGAAACAGGGCGTCAACGCGGTCATACGGATCGGCAACGTGCTCTCGTCCAAAATCTGTTCGCGCACGCTATTGGTCAACGACACTTCGGCGGTTGGGATCAGCCAGCGGCCATCGGTCGTCTGAAAATTGTCTTCGGCAAATTTTGGAAGCTGTCCGGTACCAAACAGCGATTCCTGACGCACCAGATAGGGCGTCGCGCATTCTGTGTAACCGCGCTGTCCGGTTTGGTAATCAAGCATGAACTGACCAAGCGCACGATTAAGCCGCGCCATTTGTCCGCGCATGAAGGTGAAGCGTGCGCCTGAAATCGCAACGCCTGTTTCAAAGTCGAGGCCAAGTACTGGGCCCAAATCGGCATGATCGCGCGGTCCAAATTCAAAACTGCGCGGGGTTCCCCACCGGGCTATTTCAACATTTTCGGTCTCATCCGCACCATCTGGCGTGTCGTCACCGGGCAAATTGGGCAGCCCGGCGAGCAGCGTATCCAATTCTTCGCCTGCCGCGCGTTCCTGCTCTTCCAATGCCGGCAATGTATCCTTCAATGCAGCAACTTCGGCTTTTAGCGCTTCTGCGGTCGCGGTATCGCCCTTGCCCATGGCAGCGCCAATTGCTTTCGACGCTTCGTTGCGTCGTGCTTGCGCATTTTGCATTTCGGTCAACAAGGCCCTGCGATTTTCATCCAGCGCCAGAACCGATGCAGCAACGGGTGTAGACCCCCTACGGATAAGGGCGGCGTCAAAGGCTTGCGGATTTTCGCGGATATATTTTAGGTCATGCATGGTGGCTGGCTATGCCGTTCGCGCATCGGTTTCGCAACGAAAAAGGGCATGCAAATAATTTCGCGAAAGCCATGCGTACGGACATAATCTGGACCTTTTCATTCTTGGGGCTGTTTAGAGCGGCGGAATTTATGAAGGCGCACCGTTTCCACAGCTTTTATGCATTCCATGACTTTCTGTAACATTTGCCGCTTGTGCGGGTTTTGACGTGAGTCTATAGCGCCGGCGAGAGTGGATTTGGACGCGGCAACCTTGGTTTTGCGGGGCCCGCCAGAGGTGGAGAATCTAACATGGGCGCAAGCGCCGAGCCTCAAAAGAATACCGGAGAATTTAACAATTCCGGTTACGATATTGACCCTTCATATATCCCCAGCGACGACGAGCCGTTCATGAACGATCGTCAACTGAAATATTTTGAAAAACAGTTGGTTGACTGGAAAAATAGTATCTTGGCGGAATCGCAAGGCACGCTGAATCAGCTTCAGGATGGCCCTATGCGCGAACCTGATCTGAACGACCGCGCATCGAGCGAAACGGACTGGGGAATCGAATTGCGAACCCGCGACCGTCAACGCAAATTGATCTCCAAAATCGAATCCGCACTTCGCCGCATCACCGAAGGCGAATATGGTTATTGTCAGGTAACTGGCGAGCCGATTTCACTTGCCCGTCTGCGTGCCCGCCCCATCGCAACAATGACGCTTGAGGCGCAGGAACGACACGAACGGCAGGAACGCGTTTCGCGCGACGACTAACACCGCGACGTTCAATGATCATGGTTGATGCAACCATATGAAATCCATCAGGTTGATCCGCGAATTAACCTTTTGGCTACACTTGGGTGGCATTGTCCAAGCCTGAATTATTCCCAATTCTGTGCTTGGTGCTGCATTATGAATGACACATTCGGCGAACTTAACATGTCGGCTGCAAAGCGGAACATGGATCGCGACAGCCTTTTTCTGAAGGCGGTTCTGCGCTTTTCCAACACAAAAAATGAGCGCGAAGTGCGCATTCGCAACGTATCAGCCGGCGGACTGATGGCTGAAATCCCAACAGATGCACCGCGCGGTGAACCGGTGGAGATAAAGTTGCACAGCATCGGTTGGGTCAGCGGTCACATTGCATGGGTAACAGACGGCCGTGTGGGAATTGCGTTTGATCACCCAATCAATCCGAAAGACGCGCGCAAGCCCGCCAAGCCCGGCGTGCGCGAACTGCCCCTTTATCTTCAAAAGCTAAACTCGACGCTGCCCCCACCTGGCAAACTACGCGGCATTTAAATCAATCATCCAAGCAATATATGTCGACGGGGACGGCAATCTTGTCGAGCACGCGGCCAACGGGGTAAGCTGACTTACCTCCCTGCTCAATCGCGGCCTCAAGCACGGCACGCTTCTCTGCGCCATTGATCACCAATATCGCCGTGCGCGCGGTACCGATTGCAGATGCTGTCAAAGTCACCCGGTTGACCGCAGCTTCGGGCGGGAGCGGGTCTGGCGCAACACCAACGGCGCGCACATCTTTGCCACCTTCAAGAGCGGTTTCGAGGTCAGGTCCCGGGAATATCGACGCGGTATGCCCATCCGTGCCCATACCCAGCCAAACAAGATCGGGTGGCCAATGCAAGTCCGCCAGCCGGGCGTTTGCTGCCCCTCCGGCCAGTTTATAGTCCGCCGCATCGCTGGTGATCGGCAACACGCGCGCGCCTTTCGAAATAAATATCTTTGCAATCATCGCAACATTCGACAGCGCATTGTCGACCGGAACCAACCGGTCGTCGGTCGGAATGATTGTAACACTTTTCCAACGGATATTGGCCTGTGCCAGCTTTTCCAAAATAGGCTTTGGTGTCGAACCGCCGGGGAACGCAACCAACGCTTGGCCTCGGGCATCAAGTGCACTTTCGATGATGAAGCTGACGTCGCCGACAACAGCATCGATCAAATCTTCTGCTGCGTCAAAGTCCCACCATTCAATTTCTTCGGCCATGTGCCTTGCGTCTCCGTTAGTTGCGTAATGCCGATGCTGCCCGCGCTGCAGATTCTATCGCGGCAACATCAGGAACGCCTTTACCAACAAGCCAGCTTCCACCAACACATAAAATTTCGGGAACCGCGAGCCAGTCTGCGGCCGTTTCCTGTTTGATGCCGCCGGTCGGGCAGAATTTGCATTGACCAAATGGGCCGATAAGCGATTTCAGCGCAGGTAGCCCGCCATTTGCTTCCGCCGGGAAGAATTTGAAATGTGTCAGGCCCAGATCAAGTCCGCGCATGATATCGCCCGCGCTTGCGACGCCGGGCAGAAACGGAATATTCTTGGCAATGGCGGCTTTGCCCAAATTGTCGGTCAGGCCAGGCGAAACGATAAACTCCGCGCCAGCCGCGATTGCGCTGTCGAGGCCTGCCACATCAACAACGGTGCCTGCACCAACAATTGCGCCCGGCACTTTCTTCATTTCGGCAATGGCATCCAATGCCGCGGCCGTGCGCAGCGTGACCTCTAGCACCGGCAAACCGCCTGCGACCAATGCCTCAGCTATTGCGCGTGCATGCGCCGCATCTTCGATCACCAGAACGGGGATAACGGGCGCGGTGCGCATGATTTTTTCAACGGGCGTCATGGGCTATTCTTTCTCGATATATTGCTGGGCATAGGCCGCCGCTGCGCCGAAAAGGCCGGGCTGCGGATGGGTGATGAGTTTAACGGGAATTGACGCCATCAATCCTTCAAAGCGGCCTTTGGCGCGGAAACGTTCGGCAAAGCCTGAACGGACAAGACTGTCCTTGATACGCAGCCCTAGGCCACCTGCGATGACGACCCCTGCAAAGCCGCCTTGAGCGAGCGTGATGTCACCCGCAACGCTGCCCAGCGACAGGCAAAAACGGTCAACAGCCGCCGCGGCAAGGCTATCCTCACCGGACATGCCCATTTGCCAGAGCGTCTTGTCATCATATTGCTGAACCGCGCGGCCTTCGATAGCGGCTAGCGTTTCGTAGAGGTCACCCAAGCCCGGTCCCGACACGACGCGTTCAATCGATACCCTGCGATAGCGTTTGCGCAAGCGCGCCAA
>DBOA01000005.1:9071-10955 GCA_002299195.1 Sphingomonadales bacterium UBA658 | reverse complement strand
TCGGCGGCCCAACGCTATAAAGGCAATCTCAACATCCGCCGCGACGGCGTCGACGCCGCGCGTTTGATATCGGAGTGCCGGAACATCGCCTTTTCCGCTGGATCTGCCTGCGCCAGTGGTTCTGGCCGCCCCAGCCATGTGTTGCGCGCGCTTGGCCTGACCGACGCACAGGCGAAATCATCCATACGTTTGGGTTTTGGCCGCTATACGACGGCGGAAGAGATTGATATGGCCGCAGATGCAATCAACCGGTCAGCAGAGGCAATGCTATGATCAAAGTCACGTTCATCACTGCCGATGGCACTGTCCAGAACGTCGAAGCGGTGCAGGGCCAAAGGCTGCTGGAAATTGCGCAAGCCGCGGGACAACCGTTGGAAGGCACCTGTGAGGGCCAAATGGCCTGTTCAACCTGCCATGTGATCATTGACAAGCTTTGGTTCGACAAGCTCCCCCAATCGGTTGAGGACGAGGAAGACATGCTCGACCTTGCTACCGGTGCGCGGCGCACCAGTCGTTTGTCATGCCAAATCGTCCTGACACCCGATCTCGACGGACTGGTTGTGCACATTCCGGCAGAGAGCCGAAATATGCAGGGTCTTTAACCGCCTTCACTTCCCATTCACGAAAAAGCGCCTATATAGGTCGGTGCCGGGTTCGCCCGGCTATGGTGATAAATTGCGGTGTGCAATAGATGCAGCGGACCCGGGGGCGGTACCCGGCAGCTCCACCAAAATCTCTGTTTTTCAGAGGTATTGGAGGGGCTGAACTAGGATCGACGTGCGTTGAAAAGCATTGTTTTTGCCCGGCATGAATAAGCCGTGAAATGGTTCATAACCAATAGGTGCAAACGATAACGAAGCACTTGCTCTCGCAGCATAATTTTGGGCCTCACGGTCTGAACTTATACTAAAAGAACGCGGCCGGACCGGCCGGGCAACAGAAAGGTTACGGCGGCCCGGGGGGTGCCGAGCAACAGAACCCCCCCACCTAATCCAGCATTTTCAGGAAAAGTGGGAACCGGTTTTCCGGTTAAAAAATGCGCGAGCTATTGAATCGCCGAGTAACAGAATCCCGGGACTTTTCCTTATTCAGTTTGATGCTGAACGTTAATCCTCGCCGAAGGCTGCATCGAATTCGACCGCCTGAAGCATTTTGGCGGCAGCGATAAAAACGGCGCCTGTGCACAGCAGAAAGAACACTTTCCCGATGTTGCCGGGATATTGGACCATATACTCCTGCCCACGCTTCACGGCACCCAAGCCAAGCGCGTAGGTGATCATAAAGACCTCTAGTTTCGTTTTGATCGTGAACAGGCGTAGGATGCGTTTCATAGTTAACTGAATATAAAGCAATGCCCGTGCCAAATCAGCATTTGAAGCGATGACGATGGTTAACGGACGCGCCGATTGTAAGAAAAACCGACGCTTATGCGAGCGCGGTTAAATCGCACGTGGTTAACAGCGCCATGCGCGCCGCGCGGACCTGT
Organism: Sphingomonadales bacterium UBA658; assembly: GCA_002299195.1. Lineage (GTDB taxonomy): Bacteria > Pseudomonadota > Alphaproteobacteria > Sphingomonadales > Sphingomonadaceae > Sphingorhabdus_B. The sequence goes on along the minus strand of DBOA01000005.1, from coordinate 9,469 downwards.
TCCATTAGTGACGCATCGCCCAATTGGTCGGGTACAATCGATTCCGGCCAATATGTAGCAACCACGCTGGCAATCTGGTCGAGCTTAGCCTCATTGGCGATGAAGCGCGGATCGACGGTAGCGGGATCTGCAACCACGCGCAGGCGCAAACAGGCGGGGCCGCCGCCATTGGCCATCGATTGGCGCACATCGACGGGGACGAGCTTGCGAATTGGGCCATTGCCTGCGACCATCTCGCTCAGCCAGCCCCAAACCCGCACATTGTCCTGCGCCTCGCTCGGCAAGATAAGCGCCATGCCGCCGTCGGGTAGGGACACCAACTGCGCATTGAACAGATAGCTTTGAATGGCATCGGCAAGGCTGACCCGGTCGGCGGGCACAATGATGATCTCTGCCTC
>DBOA01000005.1:0-8822 GCA_002299195.1 Sphingomonadales bacterium UBA658 | reverse complement strand
CACCAACTGCGCATTGAACAGATAGCTTTGAATGGCATCGGCAAGGCTGACCCGGTCGGCGGGCACAATGATGATCTCTGCCTCGGGCAACAGCCGCTTGATATCGGCGTAGGTCTGCTCGGGATGTTCGAACGCCTGCTCATGTGTGAAGAGCACATGTTCGTTGGCCACGGCAACGACGTCATTGTGGAACGCGCCTGCGGCAATCGCGACCTCGGATTGTTGAACGAACAATGTTTTTCCGGTGTCTAGCTGGTGCGCCCGCGCAATGGCTTTCGATGCCTCCAGATGTTGGCGGGCAGGGAATGGTCCGCCCGTTTTACCATAGACAAATATCTCAATGCCAGCGTCCCCATGCGTACGGCACAGGCGCATGAAGTTTGCGGCACCCTCATCGCCAAACGGCGCTGGAACGGGCCCGTGCACGGCAAAATGTGCTTCATCGGCAAATGCCAGTTTTAACTGCGCAAGCGTTCCGGTCCATTCATGGCTGCGGTGCGCCATCGTCAGCAGGTTCGCCGCAGACAGATGGCATTTTCTATCCGCTGTATCAGGCGCGGGCGAGACGGTGGCTGCATTGGCGGCCCACATGGCCGACGCCGAAAAAGCTGCGGCGCGGATATGCGGCTCCGACGATTGCATGTCGGTCGACAGTCCGGAAAGCCATTTTTGGTTCGGCCGGTCGAGCGGCATGAAAAATCCCTGCGCTAATCCAAGGCGCAGGTTCGCGCGCATCTTTTCGATGCCCTGCAGCGCAGCAGCCCTTGGATAAGATGGTGCGCCGGCATTGTTTGACGATGCCAGGTTGCCAACGCTCAATCCTGCGTAATTATGGCTTGGCCCAATAATCCCATCAAAGTTTATTTCGACCAAAGCCATGATCAGGTGTTCTCGACATAGGTTACAGCATCGCCTGCTGAAACGTCCAATGCGCGTGCACAATTGCTGTCGATAATGACATTATCGTCTCGGTCATCGATCCAACCATAGGCGGCTTTAAACCCATGCAGACGGCCCAGCGTTATCAGCTTTTTATCACCTGATTTATGTTCGCCAACGTCATCGCTGACGGCAGTTATTATGACGTCTTTTGCGTCACGGATGCTGCGGATTTGATCGGTACGCGCGGTCATCGTCGGGCCGCCGTCAAAGATGTCGATGTAATTTTCCCAGGCAAATCCCTCGTTCTCAAGCATACGCATTGCAGCGCGGCCTGAAGGATGCGGCACGCCGATGACAGTCTTCGCACTGTCGGGAAGCATGGCAATGTAGACAGGGTGCTTCGGCATGAGATCCGCGATAAACTGGTTGCCGAATTTAGCGTTAAATTCATCCGCCTCTTGAAAGCTCATGCCGAAAAAGCGGCCGGCGACACCGTCCCAAAACGGCGATCCGCCAGCTTCGTCGATGACGCCACGCAATTCTGCGATTGTACGGTCGGCAAATCGGGCACGGTGGTTGCGAATGAAAAGATAACGGCTGCGCGCAATCAGCATGCCTAATCCGCCAGCCCGCTCGCCGGGATGCAGGAACAATCCGCCAACTTCAGTCGCGCCTTCCAGGTCCGTTGACAGATTAAGGATATCCGCACGAAATGTCCGCTCAAGTTCAACGCTATGCTGCGTCAGCGCACCAATGCGATAGCTGTAGAACGGCCATCTTTGGCCAACTTTGCCAAATATCTGGCATGTGCCGCGCACTTCGCCTGTCGCTGTATTTTGCAGAACGAAAACATATAGATCGTCGGCAACTTCCTCACCCACACGGTCAAAGCCAGCGGCTGACCGCTCCAGCTTTTGCATCAGAGCCTTTCGGTCGGGTGGCAGATTGGTAAACCCGCCGCCTGTCCTTTTGGCCATTTCATAAATTGGCTGAAGATCGTTCATATTTGCCGGACGGATGATGAAGGTCATAAAGTCCCTTTTTCTGATAAGCGCATAATCGTCAGCGCCGATAATTGTGCGCGTTCGACCAAACTTTCGACGATTAGGAATTCATCGGAACTGTGAATGCTCCCCCCGCGTACGCCCATCGTATCGACAACGGGCACACCGCAGGCGGCGATATTGTTGCCATCACATACGCCGCCGCTGGAACGCCATGCGACTGCTATGCCCAGATCAGCCCCGCATTGCTTGACCAAGCCAAACAGCTTCGCTGCCTCGTCATCAATGGGCTTTGGCGGGCGGCCGAAACTACCGTGCAGATGCGCACGCACATCATGTTCACGTTCTATGTCGGCAATTATCCTGCGCAGGTCCACGTCCGTCTGCTGCACAATCTCTGGTGTGCGTGGGCGAAAGTTCACCCGCAATATCGCATGATCGGGCACGACATTATTGGGACCGCCACCGTCAATTTTGGCCGGATTTACCGACAGGCCTTCGCGCGACAGTTGCTTGAGCCGCAGCGCGAGGTCCGCCGCCGCCAAAAGCGCGTTGCGTCCATCGTCGGGGTTCCGGCCCGCATGCGCCGATTTGCCCGAAATGATGATCGAGAAATTACCGCTTCCGCCACGTTCACCCGCCAGCGTACCGTCGGGCAATGCGGGTTCATACGTAAGCGCAGCAAGCTTGTTCTGCGCAAGTCGTGCGATCAATTGTGCGGATGATGGCGAGCCAACCTCTTCATCGCTGTTGATGAGTATCTGGTATCCCGTTTGTGCGAGTTTTCCGGACGACTCCGCAGCCGTTAATGCCGCGAGCATCACGGCAATGCCGCCCTTCATGTCGGCCACACCGGGGCCATTGAGCGTTCCGTCATCCAGCCAGCGCAATGTTTGAAAATGATGGTCCGCAGGAAACACCGTGTCCATATGTCCGGTAAACAGCAATTGTACCGGGCATTCTGGGCGAACGGTCATCAGCAAATGCCGCCCATGCGTCACTGTGGTCACCGTTCCGCCGGATAACACACGGTCCACAGGTTCGGGCTCAACGAGTGTTACTTCGCCAGGGAGAACCGAGAATGCGTCCGCGAGCAAATCGGCAGTGGTGGCAAGGCCGTCAAGATTGCCCGAGCCGCTGTTGATAGCGGCCCAGTTCTGGACTTGGGCAAGCATAGGTGGTTGTTCTATGGTTTCAAGCGCCTGTCGTTCGCTGGCAGATAGCGTGTGCATATCGCATTCTTAGCCTTGGATATACCAAAGAGCCACCCCTGCTATATGCGTTAACCCACTTCCTTTGCCAGAGCGCACCATTCCGAAATAGTTACGGTTTCGGGCCTGCGATCTTCGGCTATTCCGGCGGCGCTCAACGCTTCTAGCGCGCCGGCGACGCCCTTTAGGCTCTGTCGCAACATTTTGCGGCGCTGGCCAAAGGCGGCGCCTGTCAGATTTTCGAGCACAGACATCTTAACATCTGCGGGCGCATCCTTGGGCGTGATGTGCACGACCGCCGACATCACCTTTGGCGGGGGCGTAAATGCGGAACGATGAACAGGCATCGCAATTGCGGCATTTGACCGCCATTGCGCCAATATCGCGAGCCGGCCAAATGCACCCGTGCCCGGCGCTGCGATAATTCGGTCTGCGACTTCACGTTGGAACATCAACGTCAGGCTTTTCCAACGTGGCGGCCATTCGTTACCGCCCAGCCAGCCAACCGCCAGCGCAGTCCCGACATTGTACGGCAGGTTTGACACAACGTGGAACGGTGCGCCAATTTCAGCGAAGGGATCGGTTTTTAACGCATCGCCTTCAATCACGCGAAGCTGGCCCGGAAATGCCTCTGACAGTTCCGCCAGGGCAGGAAGGCAACGGTGGTCGCGCTCAACCGCCAGCACCTGTGCGCCGGCACGCAGGAGCGCTCTGGTGAGGCCGCCGGGGCCGGGACCAACTTCATATACATGCTCGCCAGCCAAGCTGCCGGGAATCGCGGCAATGCGATCAAGCAGCTTTTCATCAAACAGAAAATTTTGGCCGAGTGCCTTGCTTGCGGACAAACCATGTCGCGCAATGACGTCTCTAAGCGGAGGGAGCGACACCGTCATCCGCCAAGATCGGCAGCAGCAAGGCGATGAAGCGCCGCAGACTCAGCCATCTTAATGGCAGCAATCATCGAAAGCGGAAGTGCCATATTCTTGCCAGCAATTCCAAATGCAGTGCCATGGTCTGGCGAGGTGCGGACAACCGGCAACCCCAGCGTAATGTTTACCGCATCATGAAAATACAGCGTTTTCAGAGGAATAAGGGCCTGATCATGATATGCGCACAAGGCCGCGTCATATTGCGATCGCGCTTCGGCATGAAACATCGTGTCGGCAGGCAAGGGGCCAACAACGTCGATGCCTTCACCGCGAATCTGTTCAATCGCGGGTTCAAATATGTCCAGTTCTTCGCGGCCCATATTGCCTGATTCGCCAGCGTGCGGATTAAACCCGGCAACTGCCAGCCGAGGATTTGCTATGCCAAAATTACGTTGCAGGCCCTTGGCTGTCGCACGCAGGCGTTGGCGGATAAGCCGACCGTCAAGCTGCTCCGCGACGGACGCGAGCGGGATATGCGTCGTCATCGGGACAACGCGCAGGTCAGGGCCGGCAAGCATCATCACGGCATTGCTTTTGGAAACGCCGCAACGCTCTGCAATAAACTCTGTTTGCCCTGGATGCGTGAAGCCCACCGCGTATAACTGGGCCTTGGATACAGGGCCTGTGACCAACGCGGCGGCACTGCCGGCACGGGCAAAGCCAATCGCCATTTCAAGCGCCTGATATGCGCAATGCGCGCCATCAAGGTCCGGAACACCCGGAACAATCGAAATACAGTTATGCACTTGGATGACCGGAAGCGCCGTATCAAAATGCGCAAAGGTTTCGGCCGGATCTTCGATGCGGACGACCGGACCATTCCAGTGCGGCGCGAAGCTGGCGATATCACCAATTGCGAAGAAAGGCGCCAATCCAGACGCGTGGCGGGCCTCCCACGCTTTGCCAATTATCTCCGGCCCTATGCCCGCCGGGTCACCGACCGAAACGGCCAGTGGCAGTTCCAGTCGGCCAACCGACATCAGTTATATTCGATAACGGCGTCGCGGCGCAAATCGCGTAGGTAAATCCGGGCGCGTTTGTTTACGCGCTCTTCTTCCAGCCGTGACATGATTTCGTCGAAGCTTTCGGATGACGTTTCCTGCGGGGCATCACGACCACATAAGACGAAAACGCGAACGCCGTCTTGCAGCGAGCCATAAGGCGGTGTCGACTGTCCAATCTGCAGATCAAGCATGACCTGCTGCAACGGTGCAGGAAGCTCACGGATTTTAATGCCGTCGCGGTTGACCACATCGGCGCCCAGTTTGCGCGCCATTTCGTCGGCCGCGCCACAGCCCGTGATTTGCTGCGTTTCTTCGCTAAATTGTTTTACCAGCGGCGCAACTTCGGCTTCCGCCGTGCCTTTTGGAAAGGTGATCGCAATCTGTTTCAAGCTGAGCACGGAATCGCGTGGATCGGATGTTGCGACCTGACGCTGGTCGATCAACAGCAATATCGAAATCCCGCCGGGCGAGGCAACGGCCTGAATCTCGTTCGCGTTCATGTTGGCGGCGGCATTTGCAAGCGACTGGGGCAGCTGCGCCAAGGAAAGCCAACCAAGGTCGCCGCCCACCGACGCGGTTGAGGCTTCCGAAAACTGGCGCGCATATGCGACAAAGTTACCGCCCTGACGCAGCTGGTCGATGATTTTCTTCGCGTTCTCGGTGATCGCTGGCATCGTTTCCGGCGTTGCGGACAGATATATCTCGCCCAAACGATATTCCGTGGTTCCCTTGGTTGCCTTGATACGCTCGATAATGGCATTCACTTCATCGTCGCTGACATTGGCCGATGGCCGCACATTGCGCGACAACAAGCGGCTCCAGGAGAGCTCGCCTTTAATCTGGCGCTTCAACGTCGCTACGGATGAGCCGATAGAGATCAGATATTTTTCCACCTCATTCGCGGGCCGATTGAAATTCTGTTGCGCCACGCGATTGAAATACTGATTCACTTCCGCGTCAGTGACTTCAATCTCATTGGCGGCCGCTTCTTGAATTTGAAGCGTTTCATCAATCAGGTTCGTCAAAATCTGTGCACGGAAACGCGCGAGTTCTTCGGGGGGTAGCTTATTATCATTCGCAGCAACGATCAGCGCGAGGCGGTGATCGATGTCCGTGCCTGTAATAATTTCGCCATTCACCTGCGCCGTCGCACGGCGCACATTCGGGTCGTTTTTGCCAAATAGTTGCTGTCCGTCTGGAATGGCCAATGTGGCTTCTGGAGATGCATCATCGCCGACAGTTTGCGCAATCAGCGGTGTCAGCGCCGTTGCGGAAACGAGCATGGCGACGAGGGACAGGCGCTTGAATAACTTCATTGATTTACATCCAGTACACAGACAGTTCGAGGGGAGGGGTAACTAGGCACTGCTGAACAGCAGATGAGCAGTATCATCCTTCTCCGCGAATTTATTCCGGATGCTTTACACACCGAGATTGCTAAATGCCAGACGGAACAGAAAGCTGTTCCCACGCTGCGAATCTCCGACAGGCTGATAGTCGCGTCGCCACGCCAGACTTAACGATAAGCAATCGTCGTCATAGGAAATGCCAAGCCGGTGCCGAATGGGATCGAAGCCATCTGAAATGCTTGTCGGATCCTCTGCGGTGTCAGTCAAATCAACAATTGTGGATCCAAATACCGACCAGAATCGTGCAACACGCACGCGTCCTGCCAAACGAATTTCTTCACGATCAGTGAGGTCCTCGAGGGTCGGGCCGATATTGCGATTGAGCTTCAGATAACCCGCCTGAACATATGTGCCGCGTGATCCTATTGTGGCATCGACCTCATTACGGCGTATCGACAAATTGTCTTTATCGAACCGGAAGCGGTGTGTGAGTTTAACCAAGTCTTTGAAACGAAATTCCGACCGGCCGACAATATCCGATGCTTTGTCAGATAGGCCGGTTCCATCAGGGAAAATCGACCCCCGGTCAGACAGGCGGTAACTTTGACCCAGGTTGATGTTAGCGGTAAAGTCTGACTTCCGTAATGCCCAGTCGAAACCATATGTAATGCGCAGGTCGTCTTCAAAACGGTCGTAGCCGGGGAATCGGTTCGGCGCGAACAGATTGCTGTCTTCCAAATCGACGGCGCGCGAATCTTCATTTGGAATGTTCAAATTGGAAATCGATGGTGCTGCGACCATTTGGACGCGGGGCGTAAGAATTTGCGTGCCGCCAAAGGCTTGTCCGACAAAAGGCCATTTAATATCAGCTGCAGTGGCGAAAATGGCGCGGTGCTGCCACCCTGAATCTCCGCGGTATATCGCGGTCAGCGTGCTGGCATTTTCGTCGCTATGGTACACATCCCCGCGCGCGAGCGCGGTGAGCGTTAGTTCCTGCCCAAGCGCGGTTATTTTGCGCAGATCCCATTTGGCGGACGAAAATGCGCGCTGCGTGTCTTGGCCCTCGGTCCGGCTGATGGCCAGGCTGTTGGCTTGAAGCTGGATTGTACCACCGACAACAGGCGCATCCATGCGCAGGCGGTAATCAATTTCGGGCAGCGCGATTGGCGCTAGACCCTGGCGATCGCTGACGCGCAGGGTCTGGACGGACCAGCCTGCGAGCGAGAAGTAGCTGTTGTCACCGATCCGTTCGGCAGCAAAGCCCGAGCGGAGCCGGTCATCCCGGCTGATGTCATAACGCCGCAAAAACGTGCGGTCCGACGCATAACGGCCTGATGCCGAAATCGACCAATTGGGGTCGAGCTGGAACTTGCCTGCGCCTTCGAGATAGCCACGGAAAACATCTGCGCCGACAGGTGACGAAGTGCCGCCTGTATTGATACGATTGCTATAGGTCCCGTATGCGCTCAGATCGATAGCGCCATTTTTTTCGAGCGTCCGGAAATTTAGTCTGCCCAAAGGTGCTGCGTCCGAAAACGCGGTTATCGCTGCAGTAGCATCCCGATTTTCGGATATTCGCCAATAATAGGATTGCTCAAGCTCAGCGCCGTTATTCCGCGAAAAGCCGATGCTGGGTACAAGAAAGCCACTGCCAGCTTTGGTATCGACGGGGTGGGACAGAAATGGCAGCGGAATGACCGGCAGGCCAAACAGTTCGATGCGTGCGCCTTTGTAAACGACGCGTTTTTTGTTGGGATCATAGACGACCTTAACCGCTTTCACTTCCCAGCTCGGTTTTTTGGGACAGCCGTCGGCGTCTAGTACTTTGCACGCCGTATAGGCCGCATAATCAAGCGTATAAATGCCGTCTTTCCGTCCGCCGCGTTTTGCGGCAAGCCGGCTTTCGTCCGCCAAAACGACAAGCAGATTGTCGATGACGCCGTCTTTCAATGCGTCGGTGAGTTCAATCTTGTCACCATAAGCGACGTCGCCTTCTGGGCCGATTGCGCGGATGGCGCCTTCAGCGAAAACACGCCCGCTTTTGCGGTCCCAGATGATATTGTCTGCGCGCAATGTATAGCCCGTGCGGCTGACAATCACATTGCCTTTTGCGGTGACGGTTTCTGTGTTGGAGTCATATTCAACGACAGCAGCATCGAATTCGATTTGGTCGCTGGCCGTTTGCGACACTGCTGTTGAGGGTCCCGTTTGGGCCAGTGCAACAGACGATACAGACCCGCATCCGATGAAAATCGGAACAAGCAAAAAGCGCGATAAAAAGGTGCGGGTGGCGGGAATGTTCATAAAAACCGTGCAGTCCTTTATCGCCGCTATCGCATTGGGTCCACCCATCATCCTATTTAACGCTGTATTTGCGATTAACCGTGGGAATTTATCCCCTATCTTTTGCTTTAATCCAAGGGTGAATTAGGCCTATAGACCC
>DBOA01000134.1 GCA_002299195.1 Sphingomonadales bacterium UBA658 | reverse complement strand
GACGTTGAAGGTTTCCGACCAGCGCTTTTCTGACCCGCTGGTTGGCGACCGATTTAGCATATTCTTTCCCATTGGAGTTGAAAGCAAATGACGGCCCCGGTTATCGTTTGGCTGCGCCGTGACCTGCGTCTTGCGGACCAAGCTGCGATTGCAGCCGCAGTGGCAAGTGGCGCGCCGGTTATTCCCATCTACATCCTGGATGACGACACGCCAAAGCATCGCAAGATGGGCGCGGCGTCGCGGTGGTGGTTGCACCATAGCTTGACGGCGCTCGATTCAGATTTGCGGGCACTGGGTTCGCGGTTGATCTTACGCGCCGGAAAATCCGATGACGTTTTATGCGCACTCGCTGAAGAGACCGGCGCGTCGGCCATTCATTGCATGCGGCATTACGAACCATGGTGGCGGAATGCGGAAAAGGCCGTCGCAAGCGGACTAAGCACGGGTTGCGCATTTGTCTGCCACGACGGCAATTATCTGCTTCCCGCAGGCAGCGTCACAACAGGCAGCGGCGGGCAATATAAGATATACACGCCGTTCATGCGCGCGCTCTGGCAGCATATGCCGCCGCCCGTGCCACTGGCAGCCCCCACGCAGTGCACTGCGCCCCAGACATTGCCAGAGAGCGACAATATCGATGATTGGGCCCTGTTGCCCACCGAGCCCGATTGGTCCGGCGCTATGGCCGATATGTGGACCCCGGGTGAGGCTGGTGCGCGGGATCGGCTTGAGGATTTTGCCGACAAGGCCAAATTTTATGACGAAAAACGCAATCTGCCATCGGTTGCGGGTTCGTCATTCCTGTCACCGCATCTGCACTTTGGCGAGATTTCACCTGCTGCGTGCTGGCACGCGACCATGCATGCGGGCGGATCGGTTGATGTGTTCCTTAAGGAACTGGTGTGGCGGGACTACGCACAAAATGTGATCGTCCAGATGCCCGAATATGGCGCGAAAAATGCCCGTGATGCTTTCGACAGGCTGCCGTGGCGCGATCTATCCGATCCAGCGGTAAAGGCCGATTTCGTGGCATGGACCAAGGGGCGGACGGGTTACCCAATCGTTGATGCCGGGATGCGGCAATTATGGGCGACCGGATGGATGCAGAACCGCGTGCGGATGATTGCGGCGTCGTTCCTGGTCAAACATCTGCTGATTGATTGGCGCGAAGGCGAAAAATGGTTTTGGGATACGCTGGTCGATGCCGATTACGGCAGCAACAGCGTCAATTGGCAATGGACAGCGGGGACGGGCGTAGACAGCAATATGTTCGTGCGCATCATGGCGCCATTGTCGCAATCAGAGAAATTCGACGCCGCACGTTACATCCGCGAATGGGTGCCAGAGCTTGCTGGCTTGCAAGAGCCGTATATTCACGACCCCGATGAATTTGGCGCACGGCCAAAAAGCTATCCGCGCAAAATCATTGGCCACAAAGTCGCGCGTGAGCGTGCGTTAAAGGCGCATGAGGTGGTTAAAGGGTAAACCAAAAATGGTGCCCGTTATCCAAGCAATATCGTCATCCTGAACTTGTTTCAGGATCTTACTTTTTCAAGGTTGTTTTGATTAAGACCCTGAAACAAGTTCAGGGTGACGGCAATATTTCTAACCCGCTACCACCAAACGATGGCCGGTCTCAAACTCGGTCGTCAGCATCGCGACTATCGCGTCAGCCACAACCGATGGTTCTTTCACCGTCGCTGGGTCTTCGCCCGGATAGGCCTTCGCGCGCATTTGGGTGCGTGTACGGCCCGGATCCACGATTGCCGTGCGCACGGCGGACAGGTTCTTCACTTCCTCGCCATAGCTGGCGACGAGCGTTTCGAGCGCGGCCTTTGATGCGCCATAGGCGCCCCAGAATGCGCGCGGTGCCGCGCCAACCGAAGATGTCAGCGCGACGAGGCGACCCGCATCTGATTTGCGCAACAACGCATCGAATGACGCAATCAGCACCTGCTGTGCGGTTACGTTAAGGGTGAACAAACGCGCAAATTCTGCACCATCAATCGCTGGAACCGGCGCGAGCGTGCCGAGCATTGCGGCATTCAATACCAAGAGATCGAGCTTACCCCAACGTTCGGTCACTGCTGTGGCAAGCCGTGCTATGCTGTCGCCATCGGTGAGGTCCAAAGGCGCAATCGTCGCATTGCCACCTGCGTTGAATATGGCGTCTTCAACGGCTTCTAAGTCTTTGGCGGTGCGCGCTGTAATGATAACATGTGCACCTTGCGCCGCGAGTGCTTTCGCCGTTGCCGCACCAATCCCGCGGCTTGCGCCCGTAACCAGCGCCACTTTGCCTTCAAATAGCTTTGTCATGATTTATGCAGACTTCCGTTCGCCCAGCATCATGAGGTCACCCGATTCATGCTCATCATGGTCGGTAAGGGTGGTGGGATAGTCGCCGGTAAAACACGCATCGCAATATTGCGGTTGGTTTTTGTTGCGCGTATCTTCGCCCAACGCGCGGTACAGCCCATCGATGGAGAGAAACGCGAGGCTGTCGGCTTGAATAAACTGCCGCATTTCTTCCACGTCCATACGGCTCGCGAGCAATTTGGAGCGTTCCGGCGTGTCGACGCCATAGAAACAGCTGTTCATGGTTGGCGGGCTTGCAATACGCATATGCACTTCCGCAGCGCCCGCTTCGCGCATCATCTGAACGATCTTGAGCGAGGTCGTGCCACGCACGATGGAGTCGTCGATAAGAACGATCTTTTTGCCCGCAACCAGATTGCGGTTTGCATTATGCTTCAGCTTTACGCCCAAATGGCGAACGCCATCGCCCGGCTGAATGAAGGTACGGCCAACATAATGTGACCTTATGATACCCAGCTCGAACGGAATCTTTGCCGCCTCGGCATAGCCAATGGCTGCGGGGGTGCCGCTGTCGGGTACGGGAATGACATAATCAACATCGACGCCATTTTCGCG
>DBOA01000199.1 GCA_002299195.1 Sphingomonadales bacterium UBA658 | reverse complement strand
TCACTTTGATAGGGGGACGGTGCGCGATAACCGTCATAGCTTTCATCACCGAAACCATCTCTTTTGTCCCGGCCTTTGCCAGCACGCTTGCGATCAAAACCCATAACTTCTTACTTGCCTTCTCATCGCCCAGAACCACTATGTTATGCAGTCGAGGGCGACTGTACTGCACGTCACAAGCGCAGCCGTTGGTGATTGCGCAAGCATTCTGTATATCGCATTAAAAGGTTACGCGATAGCTAATATTGCGGCCGAAAATCGCAGGGCGCCAACTGTAGTTTCATTTGCCTTGCACAGTCGGGTGGGGCAAGGGGCTAGCATGAGCGTATTTTTACACGAAGAAGACCTTCCCGCAGGCGTACTGGCCGATGGCCCCGTCGCCGTAGACACCGAAACTATGGGGCTGATCACCCCGCGTGACAGGCTGTGCTTGCTGCAGATTTCCGACGGACGCGGCGATGAACATCTGGTGCGTTTTGGCCGCAACAGTGACTTTTCTGCACCAAATTTGCGCGCCGTACTGGCCGATCCCGCCCGTTTGAAGCTGTTCCATTATGCCCGATTCGATTTGGCGGCGATTTCGCATTATTTGAACGTCGTCGCGACGCCGTTATTCTGCACCAAAATCGCCTCGCGCCTCGTTCGGACCTACACGGACCGCCACGGGCTGAAGGAATTGGTGAAGGAAATGCTGTCGACGGACATTTCCAAGCAGCAGCAGTCAAGCGACTGGGGCGGCCCCATATTGTCCGAAGCGCAAAAAGATTATGCCGCAAGCGACGTGCGCTATCTGCACCGCCTGCATGCCGAATTTGTCGTGCGCTTGGAACGCGAAGGCCGCACCGACCTCGCGCGGGCCTGCTTTGACTTTCTGCCGCACCGTGCGAACCTTGATCTGTCTGGCTGGCCAGAGACCGATATATTCGGGCACAGTTAAGGTTTAATCGGGTTAGAGACATAACATGTCCGCACAGGCCGATCTTGAACGCAGTTATCGTCAACGCTGGGCATTGCCCGGCGGACGGCATGACCGCCTTATCCGCGCGATGCGCGTTGTCTTGCCGAGCATCATCGGTTTGCTTGTCGCCATATTAGCGTTCAGCCCATTTACCGGGCAGCAGGAACTCAGCTTTGTCCTGAACAAAGACGAAGTGAATCTGTCGCGCGAGCGGTTGCGCGTTGTTGAGGCCCTGTATCGCGGCGAAGACAGCAAGGGACGCCCCTTTTCACTGCGCGCAGGCAGCGCTGTTCAGAAAACATCGGCGCAACCTGTTCTCGACATGACATCATTGTCGGGCCGGATATCGTTGCAGGACGGCCCAGCCTCCATCATCGCACAGCGCGGCAGCTATGACCTTGGTAAGGAAACCATGCGCGTGACGGGCCCATTGGCGGTTGAATCGCCGGGCTATGACATGGTGGCCAGCAATGTGGAGCTGTCGTTGAAAGACCGGACGATGCAGAGCTTTGGACCAGTGAGCGGCCGCACAAAGGTCGGGACCTTCCACGCCGGACGATTGCGCGCTGACCTCGATACGCGCATTATCCGGCTAGATGGCGGCGTTCGTTTGCGTATCGACCAGAATGCGATTAAGTGAGGCCAACATGAGCAAAGCTTCTATCTCCTTTGGACTGGCCGCCGCAGTTGCGGGCATTATGATGCTGTCTTCGGCGTCGGCGCAAAGCATCCGCAATCATGATAGCAACGCACCGGTAGATTTCGCTGCCGGTTCGATGGAGTTGCAGGATCGCGCAGACCGCGTCGTTCTTGCAGGCGGCGTAACGGCAACGCAGGCGGGGCTTACGCTCAAGGCAAATCGCGTGACAGCGGCCTATTCCAACAATGGCGGCGTGGACGTAAATCGCCTCGACGCCACAGGCGGCGTTACCGTTACTAAGGATGATCTGCGCGCAACCAGCAGTTCGGCCATATATGATCTCGACTCCAGCCTGATCACGCTGATTGGAAATGTGAATCTGGTGCAAGGCAGCAACCGGTTAAACGGCGGCAGGCTTGTCATTGATCTCAATTCCGGCCGATCAACCCTCAATGCCGGTGGTCCAGCCAATACAAGCAATTCGGGCGGCCGCGTTACCGGTTCGTTTAGCGTTCCACAGCGCAAAAATTAGGGGGTAGCCCCAAACAGCCTCTCAAACGGGGCAGCATAAATCATGCCAATTGCAAAATGGGTCAGCATTCATTAGCTGTCTGTTCGATATCAACGGCAAAATCGCGGGCGAAATTTGGATATGGATAGCATGACTGCAACTTCTCCCGCTGCGGATGCGACGACGCAAGACGGCGTGCAATCCGGACTGGGTGTCGTTTCCATCGCCAAAAGCTATGACAAGCGCGCGGTATTGACCGATGTGTCGCTCTCGGTTGCTAAGGGCGAAGTGGTGGGTCTGCTTGGCCCCAATGGCGCGGGTAAGACCACCTGTTTTTATTCCATCATGGGGCTGGTAAAGCCCGACAGCGGCCGCATCACATTGGATGGTGCGGACATCACCAACCTGCCAATGTATCGCCGCGCGATTTTGGGCTTGGGCTATTTGCCGCAAGAAACATCGATTTTCCGCGGCATGACCGTTGAACAAAATATCAGCGCGGTTCTGGAAATGTCAGAACCCGATGCAGACGCGCGCAACGAGCGGTTGGAAAAATTGCTTGGCGAATTTGGCCTCACCCGTTTGCGCAGTGCACCCGCCATGGCGCTGTCCGGTGGCGAGCGGCGGCGCTGCGAAATTGCCCGCGCGCTGGCGGCGAACCCGTCGATCATGTTGCTCGATGAACCTTTCGCCGGCATCGACCCGATATCCATTTCCGATATTCGCGATCTGGTGAAAGAATTGAAAACCCGTGGTATCGGCGTGCTGATTACCGACCATAATGTGCGCGAAACGCTCGATATCGTTGACCGCGCCTGCATCATTTATGGTGGGCAGGTTCTGTTCGCAGGGTCGCCCGAGGCGTTGGTCGCTGACCCCAATGTGCGCCGCCTGTATCTCGGCGAGAGTTTTGCAATGTGATTTGCGGCGATGACGGAACCATAACGTCATGGCATTAGCACCCCGCCTCGATCTTCGCCAAAGCCAGTCGCTGGTGATGACACCGCAACTGCAGCAGGCGATTAAATTGCTGGCATTGTCGTCGCTCGAAATTGAAGCATTCATCGCGGAAGAGGTCGAACGTAATCCCGTTTTGGAAACCGGCACCAGCGACGCTACCCCTGATGTGCCAACCGAGGATTTCACGCCCGCATTGCACGACAGTCGCGAGCGGGCCAGTGACGACCTGCTGAGTGGCGATGGCCAAGGCACATCGGACGCGCTGGATGTCGATTTCAGCGCAGAAACGTTCCACCATGACACCCCATCCGACAGCGTGGGCGGGGCCGATGGCATGCTTGGGCTTTCGGGCAGCGCCGCGCCCGGCGGCTTTGACGCCGACGGCCCTGATTTCGACAGCCTTGCCGCGCGTGACATCAGCCTGCGGGAACATTTGATAGCGCAGGCCGGGTCCAGCCTTTCCGGACGGCAGCTGTTTCTGGTCCAACAGATTATCGAGCACATTGAATCCACGGGCTATGTTGGCGAAGACCTGATGGCGGCGGCCCACCGGCTTGGCGTTTCCATGGCGGAGATGGAGGCGGCGCTTTCAGAGCTTCAACGGTTCGACCCAACCGGCGTTGGCGCGCGCAACCTGTCCGAATGCCTTGCGATTCAGGCGCGCGAGGCGGATCGTTATGACCCCTGCATGGCCAAGCTTATCGACAATCTCGACTTGGTGGCAAAGGGTGCGTTTGACCAGCTCAAACGGATGTGCCGCGTCGACGACGAAGACCTGCGCGATATGTTGATAGAACTGCGCGGCTATGATCCAAAGCCCGGTTGCCGGTTCGAAAGCGAAGATATGCTTGCGGTCACGCCCGACATATTCATCACGCCGCGCGGCGAAGGCTGGGCCATCGAACTGAACAGCGCCAACCTGCCCCGCATTCTCATCAACCGCAGCTATGTTGCTGAGCTTGGGCAAGACAAGGCAACCAAGGCGTGGCTCAGCGACTGCATGGCGGATGCGAACTGGCTCATCAAAGCCATGGATCAAAGACAGCGCACCATCGTCAAGGTCGCCACCGAAATTGTGAAGCAACAGGACGGCTTTTTTCGCAAGGGCGTCGCCCATTTGCGGCCACTCACGCTGCGGCAAGTCGCCGATGCCATCAACATGCATGAATCCACCGTCAGCCGTGTCACCAGCAACAAATATCTGCATTGCGGACGCGGTCTGTTTGATCTCAAATATTTCTTTTCATCGGGCGTCCAATCCGCCGACGGAGAGGGCGCGTCGGCTGAGGCCGTCAAAAGCCACATCAAATCCCTGATTGATGCCGAGGGCGAAAAGATCCTGTCCGATGACACGCTGGTCGATTTGTTGACGGCAAAAGGCTTCGACATTGCCCGCCGCACCGTTGCGAAATATCGCGAAGCTATGGGAATCGGCTCGTCCGTGCAAAGACGGCGGCAAAAGAAAATGGGCCGCTAATCAAGCCGCCAGATGTGAACGCGCCACTGTTTCGCGGTCGATAAGAATGTGCTCGGCCAATATATGGTCGCTGACCTTATCGACGTCGATTGCGGCAACAGGGTCAGACATCGGCACCAGCGTTGCAACAAGGCCAAGGCGTTTGCCCGCAATGGTCAACGCCTGCCGCAATCCAATCGTGCGGGTGAGTGCGCGCAGGGCCAGCCGCACCCCGAAGTGCATGAACAAGCGCCATGCTTTCTTGCGATCCTGTTCAGCCTCTGCCCATAAATCGAGTGCGAATGCGGACTTGGGGCTCATCAATGCGAAGAGATTTGCGCCGGACCATGCACCGTCCGAAAAACGCAACCATGTGCGTTTGGCCTCCGGAAACTGCGCCAACATCGTCTTGCGCTCCACCATCGCAATGGCAACGTCGCCCTCCGCTTTGCCCAAAAATTCGGCGATCATATCAACGGTTAACAGGGGGTGGTCCGCGGTGGTCACCAATATCGGCGACGAAAATCCTAACGCATCCACCTGCCGTTTGATGCTCAGTGATATGCTGCTCAGGCTTTCGACCGGCGTCGCGCCACCTGCGGCATCGACCGCTGGACGCAACGCATCGGGTTCCTGACATAGGACAATGATTTCACCGATAAGCGGCGACGCACGCAGCGTCCGCACGACATGGCTAATCATCGGTTCGCCGCGCACGGGCACCAGAGCTTTTAGCTTCAGCCCGAATTGCTGTGCAAACATATCCGTACCAGGCCTTTGCCCGGCAAGGACGATGCAGGTCCATTGCGCTTGCAAACAGCTTCTCCTAAACGCATCCAAATCGGGGGGCACGCCAACGCATTTGGCATACCTTGGGGTGGGGCTTGGCGACCAAATATGAATATTGCAATATATGATCTCGACAAGACCATAACCCGTCGCCCGACCTTTACGCATTTTCTGCTATTTTATGCCCGGCGGACCGCACCCATTCGGCTGGCATTACTGCCGGTCTGGATCGCCGCAATGCTAGGATATAAGCTTCGCCTATATGGGCGCAAACCGCTGAAACAATTTGGGATCGCGATGTTTATCGTGCGCAAAATTTGCCCGGACGCTTTATCCAATATCGTCGCCGATTTTGCCGAACAGCTTGTGCGCGAAGGCCTTCAGCCGGGTGCCGTTGCACGCATCGACGCAGATCGCGCGCGCGGGGCGCTGCTGGTGATGGCAACCGCTGCACCGCATTTTTATGCGGGCCACATCGGCGCCAAAATTGGCTTTGATGCCGTCATTGCGACGCGTCATATCGGCGAAGCAGACGGCCAACTGACCCACCGCATCGACGGCGAAAATTGCTACGCCGCAGAAAAATTGCGCCGCGTGCAGGATTGGCTGTCGCAACAGGGCATTAACCGCAAAGATGCGCATATCCGTTTTTATTCGGACGATCTGAGCGACCGGTTCACTTTAGACTTCGCGGACGAAGGCTATGCGGTGAACCCCTCCAAACGCTTTATGAAGGCTGCTGCCAAGGGCAATTGGGGCGTGCTCGATTTCCGCAGCGCAAGTGCGCCCGCTTCAGCCAGCTAAGCTTTCAATATATCGACCCAAAGCCTCCGCACCGCGTTCCGAGGCTGGACGCGGATCGCTTTGGTCGGCGGTGTAGGCCATCCGCTGTTCTTGGGCTTTGCGATATTGGGCGGCAATCTGCGCATGATCGGGCAACAATGCTATCAACTGCTTGGCCGTGCGGACAACCGGGCCGTTGTTCCAGAAATCATATTCTGGCGGCGCGCCGGGCACATTCGCACTGTGCGTATCGATGAAAAAACAGGCGCGCGGGCGATGCAGAAATTCATACACCTGGCTTGAAACATCGCCAATATAGACGTCTGCGAACAGGGTATAGCTCATGTCAAACAGGCGCGCGCTATCCACATCGATCCGGATATTCGGGGCATCATAATATTTGGGATCAATATCTGGCCGTGTGCGGGTCACGCGATATTCGGGCGAAATATGCACCTTTTTATAAAATAGCATCACATGCGGCGCAAAGATCAGATTGTAACGGTCCGCATTCTGGTAAAAAAATTCCAATATGTCGGTCCCGTGATCGAACCAGCTGGACATATGGGGATCGAAATGCGGGTTATATAAAAATGTCGGATTGCCGTTATCGAAAAATGTTTCAGGAGTGCGCCCCCTCAAAATGTCGAACTTTGGATAACCGATGATCCGGCAGCGTTCGGGCGTGGACACGCCAGCATCCACCATCTGGTCCACAACCTTTTGTCCGCTGACCATCAGCAGGTCAAATTCCCGGAATGCAGGGTGAAAAGATACATTCCGGTCCCCGGCCCCATGGGGCACACAGACAAAGGCTGGGCAATGTTTGCGGCGGCGAAATTTGGTCCAATGGCGTTTCAGGGTAAGGCATGTGCGTTCCGTCGACACGATGGCGACGGATTTCCGTAAGAACGCATTATGCCAATATAAACGCAATATTCGGTGAACGGGCACGATCCGGTTCAGGCCGTTGGTAAGCGTCTTGAGCCATTCGGGTAACGCCAGTGACCGCCAATGCAAGGCGGCAATCTGTTCGGGCGTCAGCAGCCTTTCGACCTCTTTGCGCGTCACATCACTGCCAAAGGCAACAATCGCCCGATAGGATTTTTCACGTAACGCGAATGCGCCGGCTATCCCCGCCAAATGCGCCACTTGGTGGCCCGCATCATGGTTGAACAGGAAAATGACGTCCGATTTGACGGACGCAGCAGCCTTCTTGTGTCGTGGATTATTCATACAATGCGGCATCTATCGCCATTGATAGATTTTTGCGACCAGTTTGCAGCGCGTTCAATTTTTTACCTGCATGTCATGACATGGCTTTGATTAACGGCGGAAGTGCACTAGTCCCGCAGACTGATTGGGGATCTGGCGTAATGGCTGAACAAAAACGGGGGAGTGGGCGGCGCATTTTGCAATCGGGCGCGTGGCTGTTCTTGCCAAAGACCACCGCTGCGGTGCTCAGCCTTATTTACCTAGCCGTCTCTACCCAAAGCTTGGGTGCGGCAGAATTTGGCAAGTTCATGCTGATCTTCAGCTTTGCCCAAACGATATCCAGCTTCACATCATTCCAGACGTGGCAAATTCTGATCCGCTATGGCACGACCTTGGTGCACACAAAGTCCGATCAAAAGCTGGCCGAACTCACATGGTTTTGCCTTATCCTTGATATCATCGGGGCATTGTTGGCGTTTCTGGTCGCGATGGTCGGCGCATGGGCGCTTGCAACCAATCAAGGGTGGAGTGATTCAGAGGCAATCGCCGTGGTCGGCTTCACGACCCTTTTGGTGCTGTCCGCACGCTCCACACCGACAGGGCTGCTGCGCATCAACGACCGCTTCGGCGATGCCGCCATTCCGGACATGCTGGTGCCCATTATCCGCCTTATCGGCACTGGCATATTGGTGCTGACACAGCCTACAGCATGGGGGTTCCTCGCGGTGTGGCTGTTGTCCGAAATGGTGCCAACGATATGGGTTTGGGTGAATGTTTTGCGCCGGCTGAAATTGCCGCTACGGCTCATCAGTATGCCAACGCTGCGTGGCTTTCAGGACAGCTTCCCCGGCATTACCAAATTCGCGTTGTGGTCCAATATGGGATCCAGCTTTAAGCTAACCAGCCAGCAAATGGTTGCGGTGGTCGTCGGCTTCTCCGTCGGTGCAGCGGCCGCTGGATTTTTCCGGCTTGGATATCAATTGGGTCAGGTCTTTGCCCGGGTCGGCGACGCGATATCGATGGCGATATTCACCGAATATGCCCGCGTTGCGCACACCGTCGACGCCAAAGATGCCAGCAACTTGCTCAGCCGCATGATTAAAGTGTCCGGCGTTGCGGCGGTGCTCGTATTGGCGATTGTCGGCTTTGCCGGGAAACCCGCGTTGATATGGATATTTGGCGCAGAATTCGTCGCCGCTTATCCGTTGGTATTGATCTTGGGTACAGCGACCGCCGTACAATTTGCCACATTGGGGCTGGAGCCTGCGCTGCTCACCGCGGGCAAGGCTGGACGCGTGATGCTGTGCAGCCTTGCGGGTGCGATTGTCGTGGTGCTGATGATGATCTGGCTTATGCCCATTTATGCCGAGGTTGGTGCAGCATTCGCGATGTTAGGCGCAGCATTGGTCAACGCCGCGCTGCTGATCATTTCCTATCGGCAAAAGATAGTCACGCCAAAAGCCGCAGACGCCGCTTAACGCGGTTTGTGCGCCTTTATGAAGTTCGTAACATCGGTAATGACCGACGCCTTGCCCCGAAAGGGGCGGGCGACCGCCATGATGATGTCGGAATGGCCAACATCGGGATAGATTTTCAGCTGCTGTTTCCCACCCAGCGCGGCGATCCGTTCCGACAGGACCTTGCTGTTGCGTGGTTTAACCACAGTGTCCTTGTCCCCCGTCAGCAACAACAAAGGCGGCGCATCGGCGCGCGCATATGTAATCGGCTGGGTCTCGGTTAAGTCGGGCCATTGGCCAAAGGCAGTTTTCGATGACTCGGTCGTGAACGGCAAGAAATCATATGGGCCAGCCAAACCGATCACGCCTTTAATAACGTCCGTCCCAAGGCCCTGCGCCTTCAAATAGCGCGGATCAAGCGCCGTCAGCATCGCGATATGCGCGCCGGCGCTGTGCCCCATCAGGAAAATATCGTCTTTGTTGCCCTGATACGTACCAACATTGGCGTGCACCCAAGCAATGGCCGCCGCTGTGTCGTCCACAAACGCGGGGAAGCGAACCGCAGGCGATTTGCGATAATCGGCAATGACCGTGACAAACCCGCGCGATGCGAAGGCACGACCCAAAAAGCCATAACCTTCCCGCTCGCCATCGCGCCACGAGCCACCATGAAAGAAGATGAGGACGGGGTAAGGCGCAGACGCATTGCCTTCAGGTGCATAGATATCCACCTTCTGCCGCGCGTCGGTGCCATAAGCAATCGCCGTCACGGGCGTTCCATCAAACTCGGCCGCGCCCGGTGCCCACCGGTCCGCAAAATCGAGCTTTTGTGGATCGCTCTTGTTCCAAAGCCATAAGCCGGAACCAACGAGCGCGAGGAGCAAAGCCATGAGGATATATTTGATCATGCGCGCTATGTGCCGCTTAACCATCGGAAACACAATGACAAACGGGCGTTGCGATACCCCTGTTACCCACAGCATTGCATAAGCCTTCGGCCAACATCGCCGCTTGCCTAACGTCTTGGTTCAACGCATTGTCATTCAAGGGCAGATAATGGGGGTGGAATGTGTCCGAGATAGTCACAGCTGTCCAAAGAGGCAGTCAGGTTTATGTCTATGGTGCCGGACAGCGTCAGCTATGCTCCGTATTTGCCGGCACTGGACCGAATGACGGACTAAAAGGATATACATCCAGCACGGTCAGTGTGCGTAGAGGCAGCCAGATTTACGTTTATGACAATAAGGGTCGCCAAATTTCCAGCGTATTTGCTGGGAAGTGATGCACGCATTTATTCTGGGGGAAGTTGATTGAAACTACGTCGTCTTAGGGCGCTGGGGGCATGCGTGCTGCTTTCCGCTTGTGGAGGCGGTGGCAGCACATCGCCCAGTTCTCCGACCATCACCATACCCTCGAACCCCACAACACCGACACCGCCAACGCCGATTGCTTACACGAGCGCGACCCTCAGCAAATCCTACCAAATCCACACAGCATCCTCATCCGACGTGGTCCCCGAATATGTGTACGGTGGTGTGACGAACCCCAGAGGTATTGCGGACATTTTCCCGCAAGGGAGCATAGCTGTAGATTTCCAGAAGGATCGGTTCCCCGAACTGATCATTCCGCTGAACAAGGCATATGGCACGCCGGTTTTTGCGCGCTTACCATATATCTACCTTTCCAATGATAACGGTAGATTAGAGTTTCGGCAGGCCGTTAACGACCAATTTCCGTCCGTTTTTGGCGCACGGCGATCTGCGTTTTTAACCGTCAACGGAGCGCCAGCAGCATTCTTCGTCGCGCACAACGTGTCTGGGGTTTATAATGATCCCACGGCATATGGCACGGCCGTATTGGCCTTAGGCGGTGCAAGTGGGACGAGGGTACGGGCAGATCTTATTCCCCGCCTGACTACGCAATCCGGTCTTGCGGCGAATGGAACCGATGCCCACGCAATGGCGGCAGGGGACATTAATGGTGACGGAAAGCATGATATCCTGATTGCCAACTGGCGCCACAGGGAAGGGTTTGAACCCTTGTTCTTGTTTCAAAACGCCGAAGGTTCATTCACCTCGAGGTCGAGCAGCTTTCTGGATCAACTGAACTCCGTTCCGCTGCTGAACCCAACCCAAATCCCCAACGGGCAGAATAATTTGTGGTTGGATGTGCATCTCGCCGATTTCAACGGCGACAAGTACGACGATATTGTTGCCGGGTTTGGGCACGGTTCGGCGTACAGTTATGTATTCTGGAACAATAAGGGTAATTTCAGTTTCGATGATAAGACGCCGCTTCCCGCAACGGTTTATGGTGCAGAAAACACTCTCCATATGGAGACGCGAACCACGGATATGGATAAGGATGGGGATCTCGACCTGATAATCTCCCACTCCAGATATTCGCCTTATTATGGCGGGGACTATCTCCAGATCATCAGAAACGACGCCGATAAATTCGTCGATATCACCAGTACAGCCATCAGGCAGGACAATTCTGATGTTTACGCAGGGTTCTTACAATGGTCTCCAGCGCTATATGTCAAAGACGTCAGCAAAGACGGCAGAGACGATATAGTCTTTGCCCGGCAGGACGGCACGCTCAGGATTTTCATAAATGAGAATGGCGCATCATTCCGTAATTTCAACGTGTCCCTTCCGCCTTCTCAAGGTAGCGGAAAATTGATCGGTTTCGATGATTTTGACGGCGATGGGAATTTTGAGGCCGTGTATTGGCAGTATGGCGGCACTGCCGACCGAAAAGATTATTTCGTCAACCTCTACAAACTCATATTCGCGTAAATTTACACGGCACTATGCGGTAGGCGTTAGTGCACGCGATGTAAGGAGTATATCGAGGCGGCCGCGTTCAGCACGCTCCCGGGCCAATGATATAACAATAAAAAAGGGCTCGCGATTTCTCACAAGCCCTTGATTTTGTTTGTAAAAACCGGGTTTTCGGTTTAGCGCTTCGGAAAGTGAAAACTTCAAAAAACTGTTTATTATCAATATTATAAAATACATAATCCGTAATTGAGACTTGTTTGAGCCTTATTGTTTCCAGTTTTTGAAATGATAACTAGGCAGCATCATCTTTCATCCAGCAAACACGCTTGAAATCTGCCGTCCTTGTGCATCGTAGACTTAGATGTTGCTGCCACGCCGAACGCTTACCGACGACGATGTGAAAGTTAGTATCAATCACAAGCACGGTCCCCTCAAACCAATGGCTATTTTGCCTCTAGTTCAACCAGCAACGCACTATGATCGCTAATCCGATTCAGACGTGTCGAATGATCATACCAGCAGCGGCAATCAGGGTATGCGGATGTGAAAATGGCGTTGCCAAACGCATGGTCAATCCGGAACCCATTTTTACTTGAACGCCAGCTCCACTCTCTTGCTGATCTTCCGTTAGCTAGGCGCCACAAATCTGTAGCCCCACCCACCAACGCCAAATTTTCGAACTCGTCTGTGCAATAAAACGAAGATGCACCCTCCTCTAGGTCGATATCATTGCGCCCGGTGTTCAGATCTCCGATCAGAATCGTTGGACGCGATGCTTGTCTCAACTCAGTGGTCACAACTTCGAAGAACGGCTTCTTTTCATGCCTCTGAGGGAAATAGCCGCACAGCAAAGATAAAGAGGCGATTGTCACTCTTACGATCTCCCCTTTGGTTGAGGCTGCAGGTGTTAGTCTGCTGCAAATCGGCTCAGACCGCGTCGCAACCAAGACACCATTTTCTGATGCGCTTCTGGAATATCCCGCCGTTTGGTAGCCGCTTTCTTGCAACGCCAGCTGAATGTCGAGACCGCTCCGATTAGAGCGCCATTCGCATAAAATGCAAACATCCGCGTCCATTCGCACGAGCCAGTCAAGGATTTGGGATGTGCGTTTGCCTCCACCATGTCGGATGTTGAGGCTTACGATCTTCATGAGGATAAGACCCCAATAGCTGAAGAGGCGGTCGTCGGACAGTTCTGACCTGTTGCGAGTTTTTCGATCATTTGAGGGAACTAGCCGATCGCTCTTGAATGGCAACAACTAGGCGATATTATCGTTTCTATAAGAAACGTTATTGGGGGCAGGCATGGATTTCGAGCCGAGTGATTACCGTATTCCTGGTGGCAATGCCATCGCACTGTCCGCTGCACTCGCGAAGGAAATCAAAGATCGCTTCTTTCGAGATCGAGACAATCGCTTTCACATATATCTACTCGCCGCTGGCTTACGCAGGAACTATCTCCAGACGAGCGAAGGCGGCAAAGACTCATACACGCCCGAGTTTCGTGGCTGGTATGCTGAAAACAAGCTGGAGAAGCTGTTCGGGTTACGAGGTCGTAGAAATCTACGCGGAGAAAATCAGCGGGACCAAAGCCAACGCTGACCGCCCCGAGTTGAAACGCATGATGAAGGACGCACGGTGGCGCCGATTTCAAAAGGTGCTGGTCTGGTCGGTTGATCGGTTGGGTCGTTCAATGAAAAATCTCGTTGATGTCCTGACCGAGTTGCGTGACCTCAAGATAGACATCCTCGCTCAGCAGCAGGGCATTGATACTGGAACACAGATGGGTGCGATGATGTTCTCGTTCATCAGTATTTTTAGTGAGTTTGAAACGAACCTTCGCCGTGAACGCCAGATGCTGGGCATTCAAAAGGCTCGGGCATCTGGCAAAACTTGGGGTGGCAGACAGCCGACGAGTGAAGAGAAGGTTGAAAAGATAAGGACGATGAAGCGCACAGGCTTCACCGTCCGTGACATCTGTAAAAAGCTAAAGGTCAGCCCAAATACGATTTATGCAGCGATAGGCTGAACTCGGCATCTCGCTATCAACGTCGCGGCGGGTTAGGGTGAGAGCCGAACTGTGATTGGTCACCAATGCTCCCCCTATTGCTTGCTGCTATGCGTAAACTTGATCTTCTGAGATCACTTCCGCTTGCCGCAGCACCATATCAACAGCGTCGTTCTGTTGGTCAGGGGGATAACGATATTTCCGAAGCAACGTGCGTATAAGAATTCGCAGTTTCGCACGAACGCTATCCCGCACCGCCCAGTCGACGGTGAGATTTTCCCGAAGTTTTTTCGCTACCTCGCGTGCCATTTCAACTAGCACCTCTTCACCCATCAATTCCTGTGCAGAATTGTTCTGGGCGAGCGCATCGTAGAATGCCTCTTCCTCATCCGTGAGGTTGTGACTTTCTCGCCGCGACAAATCCGCTTGGAACTGCTTTGCCATGGCAATCAGTTCCTCGATGACCTGTGCCGCTTCGACTGCCCTGTTTGAATATCTACCAAGTGATTTTTCGAGAAGATCGCTAAATTTCCGCTGCTTCACCACGTTTGTTTTGAACTTGGATTTCACCTCATCCTTGATCAGACGTTGGAGCAGTTCGACCGCTAGATTTTTCTGCGGCATCTTCATCACTTCGTTCAAGAAATGATCAGACAGGATAGAGATGTCGGGTGACTGCAACCCCGCCAGTTTGAAGATATCGGAAACGCCATCGCCGACGACTGCCTGTGATACCAACTGGCGAAGTTCGTAGTCGATATCCTTCCTTGGACGCGTATCGCCCGCACCATCCTTGATCAGCGGCGCACGAACTGCCTGATGGAACGCAACCTCTGGGGACAATTCTAACGCTTCATCAAGGGTACCGCACAGCGCGAACGCTTTTGTCATTTGTAGAACCGTGTCGGCATAACGACGCTTGCCGTCTTCCTGCTCTAAAACATGGTCGAGGCACTCTGGAATAAGTGCCAAAGCATTTTTTCTAAACGCGCTCCAATCGACTGGATGCAGCAAGTCGCGCGCAACCTGAATCTTCTCCTTGAGAATACGCAATGCCTCGCTTGAATCGATAGTCGGTCGACCCTTGCCGCGCGCAGCACTGTAGGTTGCCAGCGCCTCTTTGAGTTGTGGGGCGATCCCAATGTAGTCCACCACCAGACCGCCGGGTTTGTCCTTGAAAACGCGGTTTACCCGAGCAATCGCTTGGGCAAGGTTCGCCCCCTGCATCGGTTTATCGATATACATGGTCGCAAGGCACGGTGCATCGAAACCCGTCAACCACATGTCACGCACGATCACGATCTTTAGAGGGTCTTCGGGGTTCTTAAATCGCTTTTCGAGGTACTTCTTCTGCGCCTTGTTCGTGTGATGCGGTTGTAGATACGCTTTGTCCGATGCGGAGGCAGTCATCACGATTTTGATCGCACCCTGCATATGATCATCTGAATGCCATTCAGGACGCAACTCAACGATCTTGTCATAAAGGCGGACACAGATGTCGCGCGACATTGTGACTATCATCGCCTTGCCGGGTTGGGTCTGATTCCGCGTTTCGTAATGCTTGATCAGGTCCTCTGCGACGACCTGCAATCGCGCATCCGTTCCAACGATTGCCTCAAGCGCCGACCACTGACTTTTCGCTCGTTCTTTCTCGCGTTCGTCCGCAGTCTCGCTTTCGAGAATGTCTTCTACCTCGTCATCGATGGCAGGCAGGGCAGTATGGTCGAGGTTGATCTTCGCAAGGCGTGACTCATAATAGATCGGCACTGTTGCGCCATCATCTACTGCCTGCTGGATGTCGTAGATCGAGACATATTCCCCGAACACTGCCTGCGTGTCGCGGTCATCGTGCGAGATTGGCGTACCCGTGAAGGCAAGGAATGTTGCGTTTGGGAGCGCGTCCCTCAGAGACTTCGCCAAACCATATTTGATTGCGCCGCTCTCGCCATCAATCTTCGCCTTGAACCCATATTGCGTGCGATGTGCTTCATCGGCAATCACCACGATGTTGTGGCGGTCGGTCAAAACCGGAAACTTGTCTTCGTCGGCATCCAAACCGAACTTCTGAATTGTCGTAAATATGATCCCGCCCGACGGTCGGTTCATCAGATGCTCGCGAAGTTCGGATCGGGAATTTGCCTGCTTAGGCGTCTCGCCCAGGAGTTCACCCGCATTGGCAAAAACGCCGAACAATTGACCATCAAGGTCTTGGCGATCCGTGACCATAACGAGCGTTGGGTTTTCAAGGCGCGGTTCAGAGATCAAGCGACCTGCAAGACACGCCATCTCGATACTCTTACCTGCACCTTGCGTATGCCAGACAACGCCGCCCTTCTTGGTGCCGCCTTTGCCAGATGCGATGACAACGCTTTCGACCGCTGCCTGAACCGCATGGAACTGGTGGTATCCCGCAATCTTCTTGATGACGGTTTTGTCGTCTTCGAAGATGCAAAAATAGCGCAAATATTTCAGGAAAACCTGCTTATCAAAAAGTCCCTTTATGAGGGTTTCGAGTTCGCGATGTTGCCCCAGAGGATCAACCGCAACCCCGTCAATTGTCCGCCAGCGCATGAACCGCTCTTCATTGGCAGACAGTGACCCCAAGCGGGCATAAACGCCATCTGAGATCACCAAGCAGGTGTTGTAATTGAACAGGTCGGGAATGTCGGTCTTGTAGGTCTGCAACTGGTTATATGCCGCCCAGATGTCCGCCTTCGCGTCCGCTACATTCTTCAGTTCGATCACCGCCAGCGGCAAACCGTTGAGGAAGACTAGCACATCGGGGCGACGGTTCTGCTTCACCCCGTGGATCGTGAACTGGTTGACCACCAACCAATCATTGTTTTCCGGGTTCTCAAAGTCGATGACCTTGAGTTGCTTGCCGACTTCCTGATTGCCCTCGTGATATACGACCTTCACGCCTTTGGTGATCCACGAATGCACCTGACGATTGCAGGACATCAGTGCCGGAATGTTGGGATTGCTCAGTTGCGTGAACGCAGCGTCAACCGCTGACAGCGGGATCTCAGGATTTAAACGTTTTAGAGATGAAAGCAGGCGATCTGTGATGGTGACAGAGCGGTAATCTGTCCGCTCCGGCGTCTCGCCATCAGGCGCGATGTCATACCCGCAAGCATAGTCATAACCGAGGTCCTTGAACCACTCGATGCTTTGAAGTTCGACATGATCCTCGGTGATCAGCGCCATCAGATACCTGCCTCTTCAAGGAACTTTTCGGCATCAGGGATGCACAGTTCACCAGAGATGAGTTTGGGGAGAAGAAGGTCACGGAGATCGGATAAGCAACGCGCCTCTTCACTCGCCACCAAAATACGATCGATGATCGGTGAAGCATTTTCGTGAAACACCTTGCGCAAATTCTGGGGAGGGAGAGGCAATCGAATACCCTTGATGCTACCCGAGGATACATTTGCCTGAGCAGAACCCGTGCCTAAATTTTCAACTTCGCTTTTGAATTCTTCTCTACGACAAAGCGCGACGACAAAACCATAGTCATCATTTCTTAGTGGCATAATCCGTCCTACACGCTGATTGAGATATGGCATCTCGCGGGTATTGGGAACAAGACCCACCTCCCCAACATAACCCGTCATCCCAATAAGTATGTCACCGCGCATAAGTTTGAAGCGGTCCAATCCACTTACTATGGCGCGACGAACCCTGCTGCAGTTTTCGACATCTACAATCGTTGGTTTTACATTTCCGATTTTTATGACCGGAATTTCGCCATCATCAGACCAATCTTTACTCTTGAAGGCATACCCATTTTGAATGTCTGCTATCTCAGCGAGAGATGAAGATTTCCACCCTGCCGGAATCTCCCCGATCTCCGAGTCCACTAACTCATCCGGAAAGAGGTTGCTGATCTCTGCAGGCAGACCGGTGGCGCGACCTTCTGCCTTGGCGCGCACGGGATCAAAATCGACGAACCACGACTTGAAGATTGCCTTGGCAATATCCTCAAGGGTTTGGTTCATCTTCTGGTTGAGTTCGATCTTATCGTCGAGCGCGCCGAGGATGCGCGCGATTGCTTTTTGTGTCTGCAGGTCAGGCAGATAAATCTGTGTTTCCTCGATGCCTCCAGAACTAATATTGGGTTGCGCTGAACCATATGCTCGCTGCTCAATCTCTCTGCGCGTCTGACCATCTCGCAAGTGAAAGAACAAAAATTCCGGATGTATTTTATCTCTCTTGAAGGAGTGAAACCTGCCCACCCGCTGATTTAAAGCGCAAGGTAAATCGTCGAGGCGGACGCGCGCGACATCGCCAACATATCCAGTCATTGAGATTAGAATGTCTCCGCGCTCAAGAATGAACGCCTTTGCTGCCTGAGCGACTTCCTCAGACACAAAAGAACATCCACTCATGTCGAGACGACCATTTTTGACATTGGCAATTTTTACGACTGGAATCCCAGCGCTCTGCCAATCTTTACTTTTGAAGGCGAACCCCGATCGTACCTTTGCGACTTGCCCTAACGATGATTGGGGATATTCAAAACTCATACCCCAACCTCCCGAAATTATTGAAAATTTCAGAATCTAACAGTACTCCTTCAGACTGATGCGACCTCATCGTGGCAACCATTCGCTCGATTTTATCTTCAAAAGGTTCATCATCATCGTCGACGTCAGAAGCGCCGACATAGCGCCCAGGGGTCAGGATAAACCCGTCCTTCTCGATCTCATCCAACGACGCTGATTTGCAAAACCCAGCGATATCCTCGTAACCATCGCCCGACTTCCACGCTTCGACAGTGTCAGCGATCTTTGCGATGTCCTCGTCAGTAAAGATCTTGAGAACACGGGTTTCCATCGATCCCAACTGGCGCGCATCGATGAACAGGGTTTCACCGCGTCGATCCCGTCCATTTGCCGTTTTGTCGTTGGTCATGAACCAGAGGCACACTGGAATCTGCGTGTTCAAGAACAATTGACCGGGCAGTGAGATCATCACCTCAACCACATCGCCACGCACCATCGCCTCACGAATTTGTCCTTCGCCGCTTTGATTGGAACTCATCGAACCGTTGGCGAGGACAACACCTGCCTGACCGCCCGGACGCAATTTCCAAAGCATATGCTGCAACCAAGCGTAGTTCGCATTGCCGACCGGTGGACGACCGAATTTCCAACGCGGATCGCTCTCGTATTTCTCACCACCCCAGTCCGAGATGTTGAACGGCGGGTTCGCCATAATGTAGTCGAACTTGAGATCGGGAAACTGATCGCGCGCAAAGGTGTCTGCTGGTTCCTTGCCCAGATCAGCGGCGAATCCACGAATGGCGAGGTTCATTGCCGCCAGACGCCAAGTGGTGGGATTGCTCTCCTGCCCATAGATTGAGATGTCATCCACACGCCCGCCGTGCGACTTTACGAATTCTTCGCTCTGGACGAACATACCGCCCGATCCACAGCATGGGTCATAGACGCGCCCATTATGAGGCGAGAGGACGGCAACCAGCGTCTTCACAACATGGGATGGCGTGTAGAACTGCCCACCCTTCTTACCCTCTGCCGACGCAAACTGACCGAGGAAATATTCGTAAACCTCGCCCAATAGGTCTGACGAATTGTCACTGTCCGCAAACCCGATGGTCGAGATAAGGTCGACCAGTTCACCTAAGATGCCTTGTCCCAACTCTGTCCGACCGAACCGCTTATCCAACTTGCCGCGGAGTGAACTATTCTCGTTCTCAATGGCGGTCATCGCGCCGTCGATTAGCGATCCGATATCGGGTTGCTTCGCCTTTGACCGAAGCGTTTCCCAGCGCGCTTCCTGAGGAACCCAAAACACATTGTCTTGGGTGTAGTAATCGCGCTCCTCAAGTTCGCCAACAAACTCGGCGGGGTCTTCGCTGATAAAATACTCCGACGACGGGTCAGAAACCATCTCGCGCACCTTGTCTTGCTGCTTAGCAAAGGTGTCAGAAATATATTTGAGGAATATTAGACCCAAGACGAGATGCTTGTATTCCGCTGCGTCCATCTGAGCGCGGAGTTTATCCGCCGACTTCCAAAGAGTTTGTTTAAATTCAGTCGATACCATTACGCGCCCCCGCTCAATTCTGAATCGAGCATATTGTCATTTTTGATACCTTCATCGCTCGCGGCGCGCCGGTCAATCAGAACCTTTAAAACGGGTCCCATATTCACCTTGCTTAAAACGCGGTTTAGCAGGAACTTGTTTTCATTAAGATCGCCAAGGAAACACAGAAAAGTTTCCAACCAAAATCCCGCAAAAATTCTGCGCCGCTCAGATCTCAAGCGGTCACTCGTTAACGAGAACCTTATGTCGTTTTGCATGTACTATCAAACGGCATTCTTACACTTTTCTACCATAACCACGCCGACCTTTTTTCCAGTTTTGTCTACATACAAATAGGTGTAGATAGCACCTGATTTCACCATCAGATTACTCACAGCATCGCTGCAAATTAACTCATTTGCATTATCAGCAGCCTCTTTCGACATAGCTACCCAGTCAATCGCATCCCGTTCCATCAGCAAGATACTTAGAGCCGGATCGTAGACATAGAAAGCACTGACGCACCACCGGCACCACCGCACTTTAGCGCCAGAGACGGTTTTTATTGAAAGCAGGTCAGCCAAAAAAATCTGCGTCCAAAAATCGGGGCTGGATAAGTCGCCTCCAAGCCCACCAAAGCGAAATCTCGCTTCTTGTGAGAAACGATGCTCTACTGCTCGGTTTTTTCTCCAGCGGTTTCCTGAGCAGGTTTTGAAGATGTAATCGGTCCAAATCTGCCAGCAGCCACATTTTTGAACGCTTCGAGAGCCATTTCTTCATCAATAATGCCTGTCTGCACCATGTCGACGAGCTTCGCCAAAGCCTCGTTCTTCACTTTGCTAACGGACTTGGATTCGTATTTTGTCAGCTCTTTCACGTAAGCGTCACCTGAGATGTGGCGTCCGTAATGATTGCGAATCTGTGTCACCCCCGTACCCATGTTTTCAGCCAATCGGAAAACATCAACACCCTGCCTCAACCGACTGATCGCATAGAAGTGGCGCAACGAATAAAGGGTGCGAGGCTTTTGTGCTGACGAAAGCAGCATGCCATCGCTACCCCCCTCAACAGACAGCGTCTTTAGAAAGTTCTTGAAGCCTGTGCTGAGGTCCACAGTTCCAATCTCTCCGTTACGCCCTGCGCTATAGAAAACGAGATCGTCCTTCTCGGCGTTCCGTGACACAGCTTTCCACTCGTCGAGAACGCCCAAGATGTGACCACTGTGGGAGACTGCGCTGCGACCACGACGAACTTTTGATGTTTCGGGTCGAATACGAACGATCAGCACATCTTCGTTGTTTGCGCCTAAACCTTTATCCAGATCTCGCCAACGAACCTGCTTCAACTCACCTACCCGCATTCCCGTCGATGCTGCCATCAAAATGAATGTCCGCAGCATTTCCCGTTGGAGACGGTGCAGGGAGTGCAGACGCTTGCCTTCGTATTTTCCTCTGCATTTCGCGTAGTTGTAGAGGTTGGTCGTCAAGCGATTCCATTCGTCGTCAGTGAATGTGTCACGAAAGCCATCGCCACGTTCACTTTTGCCGACAGCATCCTGCGCGGAGATTTTTATCGTTCTAGAGAGATGCCCGCTGTCTACAGCGCCTTGAAGCACCTCGTTGATGAGACCTGCTTCCATTCGTAGTGTCGCATAAGACGGCTTCACGGCGACATTATGTGACGATTGTGTTTTCCCCCCAATCCGTTTGTCGTTCAGCAAAATGCGTTTCTGACCTTCAACCGACGTCCAAAATGTCGTGCGATGATCCCAGTAGCCATCGATGAACTTTTTGGTGAGATCAGCAAGGTTGTGTTGTCCGAGATAGCCGCTGATGTAGCGGTCCCAGCAGTTGCGCTTCCAGTTCCAGCGACTCGGAGTGAGTTTGGTTTTTTGCTTGGCAATCCATTCGTCAAAGAAGGTGTTGGCGCTGATCTGGACGAGGGATAAGCCGCTCCTTTTGCGAACCTGCAACTCTTCGTATGCCTGCTCTGCCAAAAGCATCGCACGTGCTGGGTCATCAGATTTTGTGTTGCGCCTGATGTAGCCTTTTTGACCAGCGATCTTGGCTCTGAACGTGAACGAACCATTCTCGACGTCACCCCGCCGATAGATGATCAGTCGTGCGCCGTATATTTTGCTGTCATGGCGGTCGTTGTAAGTCTCGGTCATATGTGAACTGCAACCTCAGTTGTGAAACTGAAACCTCTACGTGTCACTTTTGAGACTTCCTGACAACCAAACGTTGACGGAAGAGCGCAGAAAACTGCGATTGAGCCTCATCTGAGCCTCATAAAAAAAGAGCGTTGAGTTTCCCCAACGCTCTGAAAAACAACAGTTTTTTGAAGATATTGCGTCAGCGCTTCGAGAACTGGAAGCTCTTACGCGCCTTAGCCTTGCCGTATTTCTTACGTTCGACAACGCGGCTATCGCGGGTCAGGAAGCCTTCCGACTTCACAGCGCTGCGCAGCAGTGGCTCATACTTCGACAGTGCCTGCGCGATGCCATGCTTGACCGCGCCAGCCTGACCCGAAAGGCCACCGCCCTTTACCGTTGCGATAACGTCATATTGACCCGTACGCTCGGTGACACCGAACGGCTGGTTGATGACGAGACGCAGCGAAGGACGTGCGAAGTAAACTTCCTGATCACGGCCGTTGACGACAATCTTGCCGGTGCCTGGCTTCAACCAAACGCGTGCAACCGCGTCCTTACGACGGCCAGTTGCATAAGCGCGACCTTGCGCATCAATTTCCTGTTCGCGAACGACAGCAGCAATCTGAGCTGGTGCCTGAACGTCGGCGCCCAAGGTTTCGAGATCAGCGAGCGAATTTGCAGTTTCAGACATTATGCACCCACCTTGTTCTTGCGGTTCATGGAAGCGACGTCGAGCGTCGTTGGCTTTTGGCCGGCATGCGGATGCTCGGTACCATTATACAGATGCAGCGCGCGCATTTGGGCACGACCCAAAGGACCGCGTGGAACCATGCGCTCAACGGCCTTTTCAAGGACGCGCTCAGGGAACTTGCTATCAAGTACCTTACCCGCAGTGATGCCCTTGATCCCACCGATGTAACCGGTGTGGCGATAGTAAACCTTGTCGGTCAACTTCTTGCCGGTGAACTTCACCTTGTCGGCATTGATGACAACAACATGGTCGCCGCAATCAACGTGCGGGGTGTAGCTTGGCTTGGTCTTACCACGCAGGATGTTGGCGATAAGGCTGGCAACACGGCCAACAACCAAACCTTCTGCGTCAATGAGGATCCACGATTTCTCGACGTCCTGGGGACGGATCGATTTCGTAACTCTGGATAGCGTTTTCATCGCTAATCGCACCTTTCGAAATTTTAGAGTTGCACAGAATCACAAAGGATCCTGCACGCGAAGCGGTGCCAATGGCGATGAACCGGCCAATAGTCAAGCAAAAGCAAGGGTTTTACGACAGGTATAATAATACCTGTCTGCGTTTAGGCTGTATCACGTCCCAAGACATGCGCGCCCCAGACCGTTGCCGCAACCAAAAGGGCGCCAACCGCCTGATGCGAAACGGCAAGGACGATGTTGACCCCCGTCATCACGGTGGCAATGCCCAGCAGCATCTGGATGCCGAACGCGCTATGGATGGCCGCAGAAGCCGCGCGAACGCCTGCTTTCTTGACCCGCTGTGCCATCAGGATCAGCGCAATTACCGCGACCCACGCCCACCAGCGGTGGACGAAATGGGTGAGATAGGGGTCATTCACCAAAGCATAAAATGCACCCTTGGCGGTATCAACGCCATCGGGATAGAAACGGTCGTTCATCAATGGCCATGTGTTGGCGACATATCCGGCATTCAGCCCGGCGACCCACGCGCCGAAGAGCAATTGGATAAACAACATCACCAAGATGCTGCCCGCAAAGCCAGTGATGCGCGCGGGCTTTGCCGATGGATTTTTCGTCAGTGCGTGTAAATCAAGCGCGGTCCAAACAAGGCCACCCAAGATTGTGAGGGCCGTCAAAAGATGGACGGCAAGCCGGTAATGGCTGACATCGGTGCGCGCAGACAGGCCCGATGACACCATCCACCAACCAATGGTCCCTTGCAGGCCACCAAGCGCAAGCAACGCAAGCAAACGCGGCTTATAGCCACTTGGGATCGCCTGCTTGATCCAGAACCACGCCAGCGGCAGCGCAAACGCCAGTCCGATGACCCGCCCCAACAAGCGGTGCACCCATTCCCAGAAATAGATGAATTTGAACTCCGCCAGCGTCATGCCCGCCGGACCGTTAATCTCGGTATATTCGGGGATCTGTTTGTACTTTTCGAATTCGGAGAGCCAACTGGCCTCGTTCAACGGTAGCAAGGTGCCCGTGATGGGTTTCCATTCGGTGATCGACAGGCCCGATTCGGTCAGGCGCGTTATGCCGCCCACAACCACCATCGCGAAGACGAGAACCGCCACGCTCATAAGCCATGTAATCAACGCCTGAGGGCGCGATGGGCGCGGATTGGCTGCGGTGTCAGAATGCAGAGCTTTGTTCATGAGCCGCGATATGCCCCTGATTTCAGCAAGCTGCAAGCGAACAGAGGTTGCAAAAATGGTCATGTTGGCTGCAATTTATGCGATGTAATATTGTAACGTCTGACGAATCGGTGTAGTGCGACCGCAATGACGCAGGCATGGAAAAAATGGCGGTGGGACGGGCTTGGCTTAAGCATTGCCGGCCTGTGCCTTGTGCATTGCCTTGTCACCACGCTTTTGCTGGCCTTTCTGGCATCGGCGAGCGGTGTTTTGCTCAGCTCGGTCATTCATGAAACCGGCCTGTTTCTGGCCATTCTCTTCGGCGTTCTGGCACTTGGTAAGGGCTTTTGGGATCATGGGCTGTTTACGCCAGCTATCGTTGGCGCAGCAGGCATCGGCATGATGGCGGGCGCATTAACGCTGCCACATGGATTGATGGAGATCGTCTGGACCGTCCTTGGCGTCATCTGCCTCGCGCTAGGACATTTCCTGAACCACCGCGCATCTGCCTGACGGGCAATTGACCGACTGGCTGTCAAAGCCTACATCATCGACATGGCAGTTCATCATCATCACGAGCATGCAGGCGCGTCGCTTGCCCATGCCGCCGAATCGGCTTTGGTCGAGGCGGGCGAGCAGTGGACCGACATGCGCGCGGACATCTTCGCCGTGCTCGCCACATTTGAAAAACCCGCATCGGCCTACGACATCGCTGATCTCGTTTCGCAAAAGCGCGGTAAGCGCGTTGCGCCCAACAGCGTGTACCGGATACTCGATCTGTTCGTGACCACCAACCTTGCGCGCCGCGTCGAAAGCGCGAACGCCTATCTTGCCAACTCGCATCCCGGATGCTTGCATGATTGCATTTTCCTAATCTGCGACAGCTGCGGCACGGCCACGCATATTGATGACGACACGCTGACCATGAACGTTCGCGCAGCGGCCGAACATGCCGGTTTTGCCGAGGTTCGCCCCGTCATCGAAGTCCGCGGAAAATGCGCCGATTGCGGGTAGCGCTGGCGCAATTACCCGTTCGACAGCCCGATAAAAGGTGGCTAAGCTCACAACATGACACATTCCCCAGACACGCCGTTACTCGACACGGTTAAAGTGCCCTCGGACCTTCGCAATCTTGCCGCGTCGCAGCTTCGCCAGCTCGCGGATGAATTGCGCGCTGAAACCATATCTGCAGTTTCAGAAACCGGCGGCCATCTGGGCGCTGGCTTGGGCGTCGTCGAACTGACGACCGCGATCCATTATGTCTTCAACACGCCCGATGACCGTTTGGTCTGGGACGTTGGCCACCAATGCTATCCGCACAAGATCCTGACGGGTCGCCGCGACCGCATTCGCACGTTGCGCACAGGCGGGGGGCTTTCGGGCTTCACCAAGCGCAGCGAAAGCGAATATGATCCGTTCGGCGCGGCACATAGCTCCACCTCTATTTCAGCGGCCTTGGGTTTTGCGGTCGCCAACAAGATTGCGGGCAAACCGGGCAAAGCTATTGCCGTCATCGGCGATGGTTCAATGTCGGCCGGCATGGCTTATGAGGCGATGAACAACGCCCAAGCCGCGGGCAACCGCTTGGTCGTCATCCTGAATGACAATGACATGTCGATCGCGCCGCCCGTTGGCGGTCTGTCGGCTTATTTGTCGCGTCTGGTGTCCTCCAGCGAATATCTCGGCCTGCGCAGCCTCGCGAGCAAAGTCGCCAAAAAGCTATCGCGCCGCATCTATTCGGCTGCGTCAAAGGCGGAAGAATTCGCGCGTGGCATGGCGATGGGCGGCACCTTGTTCGAAGAACTTGGTTTTTATTATGTTGGCCCCATCGACGGCCATAATCTCGACCAGCTTATCCCCGTCCTCGAAAATGTCCGCGACAATGCCGAAGGCCCCGTGCTGATCCATGTCGTCACGCAAAAGGGCAAAGGCTATGCCCCTGCCGAAGCGTCGGCTGACAAATATCATGGCGTCGTCAAATTCGATGTGGTGACGGGCAAGCAGGACAAGGGCCCCGGTGGCGGTCCGCCTGCTTATCAAAACGTCTTCGGAGAAACGCTGGCCAAGCTGGCCGAAACCGACCCCACGATTTGCGCGATCACCGCAGCAATGCCGGGCGGCACCGGCGTCGACAAATTCTCTGCTGCGCATCCCGAACGCTCGTTCGATGTCGGCATCGCTGAACAACATGCCGTCACCTTTGCTGCTGGACTTGCGGCTCAAGGGATGCGTCCCTTCTGCGCGATTTACTCGACCTTCCTGCAACGCGCCTATGACCAGGTGGTGCACGACGTCGCGATCCAGAATTTGCCTGTGCGCTTCGCCATTGACCGCGCGGGCCTCGTCGGCGCCGATGGCAGCACGCATGCGGGTTCGTTCGACATTACCTATTTGGCGACCTTGCCCAACATGGTCGTCATGTCGCCAGCCGACGAAGCTGAACTGGTCCACATGACCTATACCGCCGTCCTGCACGACAGCGGGCCAATCGCGTTCCGTTACCCACGCGGCAATGGCACGGGCGTTGCGATGCCCGAAGTGCCGCAGCAGTTGGAAATCGGCAAAGGCCGGATCATGCGTGAAGGCAAGAAGGTTGCGATTCTCTCACTCGGCACGCGTTTGGCCGAAGCGATGAAGGCAGCAGAGACGCTTGATGCCAAGGGCCTGAGCACCACCGTCGCCGACTTGCGCTTTGCAAAGCCGCTTGACGAAAAAATGATCCGCCACCTGATCGCAACGCATGAAGTTGTCGTAACGGTCGAAGAGGCATCTGTTGGCGGCCTTGGCGCGCATGTGTTGACGCTCGCCAGCGACGCTGGCTTGATGGACGCTGGTCTAAAAATCCGCACGATGCGCCTGCCCGACATGTTCCAGGAACATGACAGCCCGCAAAAGCAATATGACGAAGCCGGCCTGAATGCCCCGCAAATCGTCGACACAGTGCTAAAAGCGCTGCGCCACAACAGCGCCGGCGTGGAGGAAGCGAGCGCCAGCGCTTAACCCGCGCTGCGCTCTCGTCAGCTTAACCCGGAATAACAGCCTGCGCGGTTTGGCCGTCGCCTTCGGGCGCGGCGATGATGTCGCGGGTGATGCTGCCTTTGTTGACCGTATTGGTCTGCGGGTCACCGACCGAAGAACGAATACCCATTTCGGCGTTGCCCGAAGTCGTTGAGATCGCGCGTTCAGCGGCGGAACGCGGCGCGATGCCGCCAAACAAAGCGTCCAAAACCTGTTCCTGACCACCATCGGCCGGACGGATTGCCGTTGCCGCTGTTGGCTCCAACGCAAAATCCGGCGGAACGACCAAAGGCGCAGCGCGGCCAACCGTTGGCGCTTCATCGCCCGCCGAGGAACAACCCGACAACAATGGCAGGGTCGCGATCGCCATAGCGAGTAGGGCTGATTTCGTTTTCATGTGCGTATCCATTTACTGGGCAGACTGCGGACGGGGCGCAGGTGCAGTGCCGCCGAACATAGCGTCCAAAACCTGTTGCTTCGTATCGCTATCTTGCGGGCGCGGCGCATCGGGTGTCGGCGTGGGCAAAGCAAATTCGGCAGGAACCTGAAGCGGGTTTGACCGGCTTACGGCAAATTCATCTGGCCGGTCACGGTCAAACACGCTGGTGGTGCCGCAGCCCGAAAGCGCGAGCAAAGCAACTGACGCCGCTGCAAACATATTGATCCGCTTCATGATTTCTCCACTATGTCAGCGCTGCTTTCGGGTTGCTGAACGTCAGCACCGTCACCGGTTTGCTTGTCGCTTATCAGGAAGGCGCGGGCAAGCAATATCAGCACGCCAATGCTGATGCAGGCATCGGCAAGGTTGAATATGTAAAAGGGCCGGAATGCCCCAATGTGCAAATCGGCATAATCGACGACATAGCCATAGCGCACGCGGTCAACGATATTGCCAAGCGCACCGCCCAAGACGAGCGACAAGGCCAGCACATCACCGCGCAGTTTCTCGCGCCACATCCAAACGGCAACACCCGCGGCAATCACCGCCGTCAGCGCCACCAATGCCCAGCGTTCGCCATCGCTATCCGCCGTCAAAAAGCTCATCGAAACGCCGCGATTTTCGGCATAGCGCAGGTCGAAGAACGAAATGATGTGAATGACACCGCGGCTTTTCAGCTGAAGCGGGCCAAGCATCGCATATTTTACGATCTGGTCCGCGATGAACACAAGGCTTGCCAGCATAATGCCCTGAAGGCGGAATTTGGAATTGGGGTTCATGCGTTTCCGTTCACAACAGTATCGCATCTGTCGCACAATGCGCCATCGTCGACAACCTCGGGCAGATGCCGCCAGCAACGACCGCATTTGTGGTTGGTGGTTTTGACTGCGCCAGTGCTGTCTCCATGATGGACAGCCGAGACGATGAATATTTCAGCGAGATCTACATCGCCGAACACTCCGCTGTGAGTATATTCCACCTCAAGGCTGGAACCGACAATCTTCTCACGGCGCATGGGTTCGATTTGTTCCGTTGCGACCATACGCGACGCACGGATGCTCGCCCATTTTTCAGCCAAGGCCGCGTCAAGGGCGCCGGGAACCTCCGGCCAATCCGAAAAATGCACGCTGTCGGCATCGGGGAAGCGCGTCTGCCACACCTCTTCGCTGGTGAAGACCAGCACCGGCGCGGCATAGCGCACGAGGGCGTGGAACAAGGTGTCGAGCACCGTGCGATACGCCATCCGCTTGGGATCGGTCAGTGCGTCGCAATAGAGGCAATCTTTACGGATATCGAAGAAGAATGCCGACAGGTCTTCGTTGCAAAACTCGGTCAGCAAACGGACATAGGTATTAAAGTCAAAATCATTGACCGCCGTCTTCAACTTCGCGTCCATATCCGCGAGCAGATGGAGCATATAACGCTCCAGCTCGGGCATGTCGGCAACCGCGACCTTTTCCGCGTCCGTGAACCCATCGAGCGCGCCGAGCAAATAGCGGAAGGTGTTGCGCAATTTGCGATATTGGTCGGAAACGCCCTGCAGGATTTCCTTGCCGATCCGGTGGTCCTCGGTGAAGTCCACGGTCAGCGCCCACAGCCGCAAAATATCCGCGCCGCTGTCGCGCATCAGGTCGAGCGGGTTGATCGTATTGCCCAGCGACTTGGACATTTTCATGCCCTTTTGATCCATCGTAAAGCCGTGGGTCAGCACCGCGTTATACGGCGCACGGCCCCGCGTGCCGCAGCTTTGCAGCAGGCTTGACTGGAACCAGCCGCGATGCTGGTCACTGCCTTCGAGATAGAGGTCCGCTGGCCATTGCAGGTCAGGCCAACGTCCGCTTTCAAGGACGAAAGCATGCGTGCAGCCGGAATCAAACCAGACGTCTAGAATGTCGGTGACGCGTTCATAATCGGCGAGCGCATAGTCGCTGCCCAGATATTCCTGTGCGCGTTCGTCGCTCCAGCCATCGACGCCATTTTCGCGAATGCCCGCGATGATACGTGCGTTCACGCCCGCGTCGCAGAGATATTGGCCGGACTTGCGATCCACAAACAGCGTGATCGGCACACCCCATGCGCGCTGGCGGGACAGCACCCA
Source organism: Sphingomonadales bacterium UBA658 (assembly GCA_002299195.1). Lineage (GTDB taxonomy): Bacteria > Pseudomonadota > Alphaproteobacteria > Sphingomonadales > Sphingomonadaceae > Sphingorhabdus_B. Next base: position 8,391 of record DBOA01000199.1, on the reverse strand, counting down.
ATCGGGGCGGCCTTCGACCATCGCGGTGATGCGGTTCTGGCCCTTTTCCGGAACCCAGCGGGTGTCCGAAATCGCGGTCATTGCGGTGTCTCTCAAAGACCGAAGCCCTGAGCCTGTCGAAGGGCGGCTCTCGTCCGATACGCGTGCTTCGACAAGCTCAGCACTACGGTTTAGATCGAGTGGCTTATCCATCGGCACAAACCATTGCGGGGTGCAGCGATAGATGACTTTCGCCTTTGACCGCCAGCTGTGCGGATAGCTGTGCTTATAATCCGCCGATGCCGCGAGCAATCCGCCAGCCGCGTGCAACGCAGCGCAGATGGGGCCATCAGGCGCGTTGAATTTGGGGTTGATGACGCTGCCCTCACCGCCAAGCCAGAGCCAATCAGCGCGATATTTGCCATCGCCTTCAACCGCGAAGACCGGTTCAATGCCATTGGCCTTGCACAGGTCGAAATCATCCTCGCCATGGTCGGGCGCCATATGGACGAGTCCGGTACCGCTGTCGGTTGTGACGAAATCGCCTGCGAGCATCGGACGCGGCTTGGCAAAGAAACCGCCGAGTTCGTGCATCGGGTGACGGACCAAGGTTCCGGCGAGGTCAGAGCCTTTGCCGCGCCAAGTGACATCGCTCAGGCTCACACCATCACCGAGACGTTTGGCCAAGTCATCGACCAAAGCTTCTGCAACCAGACATTTTTTGGAACCATTTACCGTGACTAGCCAATAGCTAACTTCAGGGCCGTAAGCCAAAGCTTGGTTCACCGGAATCGTCCAAGGCGTCGTTGTCCAGATCACCGCATGCGCGCCAACGAGTTCGGCAATCGGCGATTCCACAATCTCGAACGCCACATCGATCTGCGTCGAGACGATATCCTCATATTCGACTTCAGCTTCGGCGAGCGCGGTCTTTTCAACCGGCGACCACATCACGGGCTTCGCGCCGCGATAGAGCTGGCCGCTTTCTGCGAATTTCAGCAGCTCCGAAACAATGGTCGCCTCGGCCTGGAAATCCATCGTCAGATAGGGATTGTCCCAATCGGCATTGATGCCCAGCCGCTTCAATTGTTCGCGCTGCGTATCGACCCAATGCTGCGCATAAGCCCGGCATTCGGCGCGGAACTCGACGGCGGGAACCTCGTCCTTATTAAGCTTTTTCTTGCGATATTGCTCTTCGACCTTCCACTCGATGGGCAGGCCATGGCAATCCCAACCGGGCACATAAGGCGCGTCTTTGCCCAACAATGTCTGCGTGCGGACAACCATGTCCTTCAGAATATGGTTGAGCGCATGGCCGATATGCATGTCGCCATTCGCATAAGGCGGGCCATCATGCAGAATGAACTTCTCACGCCCGCGACGGCGATTGCGCAGCTCCGCATAAAAATCCTGCGCCTGCCAACGCGCGAGAATGCCCGGCTCCTTCTGCGGAAGGCCAGCCTTCATAGGGAAATCTGTTTTCGGCAGGAAAACGGTGTCGCGATAGTCGATAGGATCAGTCATGTTGTGCGGGTGCCTAAAGGATATGGCGCTGCAAATAAAGCCTGTATCCGCGCTGTTGCACGCGCCGCTTCATGTGGAGATGGATCACGCAGAGGCGCAGAGAACGCAGAGGCGGGGAAATAAAGCATCGCCGTCACCCTGAACTTGTTTCAGGGTCTTAATTCCGGACAAACTAAAGAAGTAAGATGCTGAAACAAGTTCAGCATGACGGTGATGGGTTATCAGGGTGACGGGAATACCCAAATCTCCGCGACCTCTGCGCCTCTGCGTGAACGAAAAATCATGTTCGGTTCAACGCTGGCCCGATGGCCCAGATGTCCTCAACCCAAATATAGCCATTGTAGCTTGCCGGGATTTTGCCAAGCTCTTCGATATTATGCCCCCAATATCCGGCGGGCTTCGTCGCAATCCTGCGCCATTTGCGCCATCAGTGCGTCCAGACTGTCAAACTTCGCCTCTCCGCGAATGAAGGCGTGGAATTCGATTTCGATATTCTGCCCATACAGACCTTCAGCAAAGTCGAAGAAATGCGGCTCAAGCAATTCCTTGGGCGGATCGAACGTCGGACGGATACCAAGGTTTGCGGCACCATTCAGCACGCGGCCATCGGGCAAGCGCCCCTTCACCGCATAAATGCCGTAACGCGGGCGCAAATAATGGCCCATGTCGATATTGGCGGTCGGGAAACCCAAAAGCCGCCCGTTTTTATCGCCATGCTGCACAATGCCCTCAACCGTGAATGGCCGGGTGAGCAAGGCGGTCGCCGTGGCGCAGTCGCCATCCTTGAGCGCATTGCGGATTCGGCTGGACGATATCACGCCGCCATCATCCACCACTGGCCCCATGGCGGTGGACGTTAGGCCATGGGCACCGCCCAAATCGCGCAACACGTCAATATTGCCGCCGCGCTTATTTCCAAAGGTAAAATCCTCACCAGTGACCACGGCCGAAATGCCCAAACGTTCCATCAGCAATGTGACGATGAAATCTTCGGCGCTGGTCGCAGCAAGCTCTGCATCGAAATCAAACACCAGCATCGCGTCGGCACCGGCTTCAGCAAAAAGCCGCTGGCGCTGATCGAGCGTCGTCAGACGGAACCACGGCGATTCCGGCGCAAAAAAGCGCACGGGATGCGGATCAAATGTTGCGATAATTGCTGGCTTACCTGCTGCATTGGCCTGTTTTATCGCTTCGCCCGCAACGGCCTGATGCCCCAAATGAAAGCCATCAAAATTGCCCAAGGCAACGACACCGCCGCGCAATGCGTCAGGCATTTGGTCTTTGGCAGAAAGGCGGGGAATGGTCATATCAATGTCACCGTAGCCCTGAGCCGACAGTGCGATCGCACTGTCGAAAGTCGAAGGGCGCCTGTCCGCTCATGGCCGCCCTTCGACGGACGCTGCCGCTTCGCGGCCGCTGCTCAGGGCTACGGTTCAACCGAAACATCATTATTGGGCAGCCTTTTCCATCGGGACCAAGCCAGCACGGATGACGCGCAATGCGTTTTCGCCCATGACGGCGCGAATTTCGTCTGGCGTGAAGCCCTCATCCATCAACGCTTGGGTGACTTGCGCGAGTTGCGAGGTATCGAAACGCACCGTGGTCGCGCCATCATAGTCCGAACCCAACGCGACATGTTGGATGCCAACGAGATCGCGCACATGCTTCATCGCCTTGGCCGCTGCACGCGGATCGGTGGAGCATATAGCGCCTTCCCAATAGCCGATGCCAATGATGCCGCCAGTTTTGGCCACGCCGCGCACTTCGTCATCAGTCAGATTGCGGTTCACCTTGCACGTCGCTTGCACGCCGCCATGGCTGGAGACCACGGGACGTTTGGCCATGGCCAGAACCTCGGCAACGCCAGCATGGCTGAGATGCGCGATGTCGACGATCATGCCCTTCGCCTCCATCCGGCGCAATATGTCGCGACCGAACGGCGTCAGTCCGCCTTTTTTCAGGCCGTGCATCGACCCGCCCAATTCATTGTCAAAGAAATGGGTGAACCCCGCCATGCGGAACCCGGCGTCGTACAATCGGTCGAGATTCTCCGCTTTGCCTTCAAGGTTATGGAGCCCTTCAATGGTCAGCATCGCGCCGACCGTGCTCCGGTCCTTTTGCCGCGCGGCAAGCAGGGCATCGAGCTGCTGCGCCTTGTCCACCGCTTGCAATTTCCCGTCCGATCCGGTGACCGCATGGTCGCGCTTCGCCGCATGATACAGCGACCGTTCCACCAATGATCGCCATGTTTTTACCGGCTGCAACTGCGCGAAGGTCAGCAAAGTGATATTGTCCGTGTCCGTGCCATTGCCATCATAATTCTGGCCTTTGGGCGTTTTGGTGACCGACGAGAAAAGCTGAAGCGCGACATTGCCCTCTTGCAAGCGCGGCAAATCCATATGGCCGCGATCCGCCCGGTCGCCCAAATCGCGGTTCCACATCAACGTGTCGCTGTGCAGGTCGACGATGTTCAATGTCTTGTGCAATGCCTTGGCCTCATCGCTGACCTTGATCAGCGGCTGGCCGTCCACCGCGTTCATCGAACCTTCGACATAGCCAGGCAAAAAGCCGAAAAAGCCAATCGCAGCCGCACCAATCAGCGTCAGTGGAATCCAGAATTTCTTACGCATCATTTCCCCCAATATACCGCTTGCTTAGCTATTTGCCCGCCGGACGAGCGTGACAAAGTCGAACGCTGGTGCGTCGTTCAACGCAGCATGGCTTTCGCGGGACAGTTCTTCCCACTCCGCCATGTCGAAATCCGGGACCGACGTGTCGCCTTCGGGCTGCGCGGCAATCTCCGTCAATTCAATGCGGTCCGCGAGCGGCAGAAACAGATTATAGATTTCCGCGCCGCCAATAACGCACACATGTGGGCCGTTGGCGAGCTTCAGCGCGTCGGCAACCGAATGCGCGATTTCGGCGCCGTCTTCTTCCCATGCGGTATCGCGGGTCAAAACAATGTGGCGTCTGCCATCCAGCAGGCCGGGCAGGCTGTCAAAGGTCTTGCGCCCCATAATCATGGGCCTGCCCTTGGTTATCTGTTTGAAATGCCGCAGGTCCGCGGGGAGATGCCACGGCATGCCGCCATCTTTCCCGATGACTCCATTGGCGGCGCGGGCGAGGACAAGGATAATTTCGGGATGATTCATAACCCCGCTTTGCCTTGAAAAACTTAGCGATACAAGCGGGTGACGTGGCCTATTTTTCGGCCCGGGCGCGCTTGTGCCTTTCCATAGAGATGCAGATGCGCCGCGGGGTCGGCCAAAATCTGTGCAAAGGCGTCGCCATCATCCCCGATCAGGTTCTGCATTTCGACACGGGCCGCCACCGTTTCGGTGCTGCCAAGCGGCAGTCCGCAAATCGCGCGGATGTGGTTTTCAAACTGGCTGGTGGCCGCGCCTTCAATCGTCCAGTGGCCGCTATTGTGCACGCGCGGCGCGATTTCATTGAACAAGGGACCCGCACTGCTGGCGAAAAATTCGGCGGTGAATACGCCGACATAATCAAGCTTGGTCGCAACCGCCGCCGCCATATCACGCGCCGCTTGCTGCTGGCTTTGCACAAGCGCACCAGCGGGCAGCGTCGACGTTGCCAAAATGCCGTCGACATGCACATTGTGCGGGCTGTCCCAAAAGCGGATTTCGCCATCTCGGCCGCGCACCAATATCACCGAAAATTCGGCATCGAACTGCACCATGGCTTCCGCGATCAGCGGCTGTGCACCCGTCTGCACCCATGCATCGGCCAGATCGTCCTGCGACGTGACGCGAAGCTGCCCCTTGCCGTCATATCCCATGCGGATCGTCTTCAGGATGCACGGGATACCCACCGCATCGACCGCCGCCTGCACGTCGCCTTGCACATTTGCGATGGCAAAGTTCGTTGTCTGTCCGCCAAGGCTGCGCACAAAGCGCTTTTCGGCGTCACGATCCTGCGCAACTTCCAATGCCTTGGCTGGCGGATAAATGGGGGCAAGCCCTGCAATCGTTGCAAGCGGTGCAACCGGCACATTTTCAAATTCGAAGGTGACGACATCGCATTGCTGCGCAAAATCGTTCAACGCGGCATGGTCGTCATAGGCGCCGATGCTGCTTTGCGCGGCGACGTCAAATGCCACATTGTCCCCTGCGGGCGCGTAAATATGGCAGCGATAGCCAAGCTGGGCCGCCGCAACCGCGAGCATCCGGCCAAGCTGGCCGCCACCCAATATTCCAATGGTCGAACCAGGAGGCAACGCAGTCATCGGCTTCGTCTCACTCCGGCGTTTCGGCGACCGACGCGGTCTGGGCGGCGCGCCGTGCATCCAACCGCGCCGCAAGCGCTGCATCATTATTGGCGAGCATCGCTGCTGCCAAAAGCGCGGCGTTCGTAGCGCCCGCCTTGCCAATCGCGAGCGTGCCGACGGGAATGCCCGCGGGCATTTGGACGATCGACAACAGGCTATCCATGCCATCCAGCGCCTTCGACTGTACCGGCACGCCAAGCACCGGAAGCCGAGTCATCGATGCCGCCATACCCGGCAAATGCGCCGCGCCACCCGCGCCAGCGATAATGCATTGCAGGCCTCGATCAGCCGCGCTTTTTGCATAATCATACAGACGCTCAGGCGTACGGTGCGCGGACACCACTTTGCATTCATGGGGAATTTCGAGCGCAGTCAGCGTGGCTGACGCTTCACGCATCGTTTCCCAGTCCGAACGGCTGCCCATGATGATGCCAATAAGCGGCGCTGAGTCAGTCATGTGTCACTCCCCTGACAACTTTGATGGCATGGCCTTAGCCGCGTGGTGCAAAAGGCGCAATCCAGCAACAATGGGATAATCACAGGCCCGCGCCCGCGCGCGGCACGACATTGTTACTGCGCCGATAGATAGTGATATGCACCGTTCAAATTGTCGTCGAGCTCATAGACAATCGGTTGGCCGGTCGGGATTTCAAGGCCATTGATATCCGCATCCGAAATGCCCGAAATATGCTTCACCAGCGCGCGCAAGCTGTTGCCATGCGCAGAGATTAGAACGGTTTTTCCGGCCTTTAGTTCAGGGACAATGGCGCTCTCCCAATATGGCAGAACGCGCAGTATCGTATCCTTCAGGCTTTCCGACGCGGGAATTTTGATGCCCGCATAACGCGGATCGGACGACAGGTCATAAGGCGATCCCGCCTCCAATGGCGGCGGCGGAATATCAAAACTGCGGCGCCAAATTTTGACCTGATCGTCGCCATGCTTGGCTGCGGTCTCCGCCTTATCAAGACCCGTCAGGCCGCCATAATGGCGTTCGTTCAATTGCCAGTTCTTGGTCACCGGAACCCAAAGCCGGCCCATCGCCTCAAGCGCAAGGTTCAACGTTTTGATCGCCCGCGTCTGCACGCTGGTGAAGGCGACATCAGGGGCAATGCCCTTGGCCTTCATCAACTCGCCCGCGGCCCACGCTTCGGCTGCACCTTTTTCGGTTACGTCAACATCCCACCAACCGGTGAACCGGTTTTCAAGGTTCCATTGGGATTGTCCGTGGCGAATGAGGATAAGCTTTGGCATGGGAGTTCCTTCGTTGTTTGCCCGCGCCCTAACGCAAGTTGGTCAAATCGCCAAGGTCATGAAACGGCTAAACGGGTCTTCGACATAATCGCCAAAGGGTGGGCAATATTCAAACCCATGCGCTGCATACAGCGCCAACGCAGGCGCAAAGTCCGCCGACGATCCTGTCTCAAGGCTCAAGCGGTGATACCCACGGGCGCGCGCTTGCGAAATGATATGCGTCAGCATTTTGGCGCCGACACCTTTGCGCAAATGATCCGCATGCGTCCGCATCGATTTGACCTCGCCATGTTCGGGCGTCAGCTCTTTCAACGCCCCGCAACCCGCAAGCGCATCCCCGTCCAAAATCGACCAAAAGGTCACATCGGGCGCATTCAGCCCGTCGAAATCAAGAAAATGGCAACTTTCCGGTGGCGAGCTTGCCAGCATCCCGGCGAAATGCGCTTCCAGCAATGCGCGGATTTCACTGCCGGAAAGATCATCCACGATGATGCGCATGGGGTTAAGCGTTGGCATGGGCGTTCCTTCGTTGCTTGACCGCGCCTTAACGCAAGTTGGTCACATCGCCAATGTCATGAAGCCGACGAAGGGGCTTTTGCGCAGAGGTGGCAGCTTGAACATTCTTCTTAATGGCCAATTTCATTCAAAATGAATTCTACACGGTCTTGATTGGCCATGCGCGGCACCTCGCAGACGTTATAGCCGAATTCGGTAAATGCGTTCAAAAGCGAATTATACTCTGTGACTGCATCATCAAAACTATGACGCCGCTCTTCATCTTCGACGAAAATGTCCTGCCAAGGCGGCACGACAAATATGGTATCGTCATAACGGCAATTGCGAACAGCCTGCCCAAGCCAGACCGGCATTTCGACGTTATGCATTTGGCTGTAAACAAATGCCTCGATGACGCTGCGATCAAAAAATACGAGCCCGTCAAGATCAGCCGTCGCTTCAAATTGCTGGATTGCAAAAGCCGCAAGTTTCTCCGCAAAATTTTTGCGGTCCACCCAAGGCAATGCATCGCTGCTGCTAGCCAATGCTTCGCGGACGACTATTCGTCCGGCCTCCGGTACAGTTTGAAGGCCTTTTGACGCCAATCCGTCGATCAGGGTAGATTTACCTCCACCCGAACAACCGGAAATTACAATGCGCCGTAACGGCACTGCCTACACCATCTCCGCCAGCGTCGCGAGGCACTCGCGGGCCAGCAGGCGGCACCGTTCGGGCGACCATCCCTGATAGGGATCATTACCGTGCACTGTGTCTTTGTACGGCATTTCAAGCGTCATCGACACGCATTGATGCGACGGGCCAAAACGCTCGGCGAGCTGGTTTGTCGACAT
>DBOA01000136.1:5014-5295 GCA_002299195.1 Sphingomonadales bacterium UBA658 | reverse complement strand
TTCTTCATGCCATATTCTAGCATTGGCTTGCCCGACCAGCGCGTGAGCGTGAAGGTCAGGAAGATCGGGCCAATGATGCTGATCCAACCTGGCAGGCCAGTCTCACATGCAATGAGCCAGATACCCCACCATGTGCAGGCATCGCCAAAGTAATTGGGGTGCCGGGTATAGCGCCATAAGCCGGTGTCGAGCACCTTGCCTTTGTTGGCAGGGTCGGCCCGGAATGTGTTGAGCTGCGCATCGCCAATGGTTTCAAACAATATGCCGATGATCGCAATAAT
>DBOA01000136.1:0-4799 GCA_002299195.1 Sphingomonadales bacterium UBA658 | reverse complement strand
GTGTCGAGCACCTTGCCTTTGTTGGCAGGGTCGGCCCGGAATGTGTTGAGCTGCGCATCGCCAATGGTTTCAAACAATATGCCGATGATCGCAATAATCGCGCCGGCAAATGCAAGCGGACCTAAAGCTGTGTTCGCGCCATCGCTGTACGCGATGCCGAGCTGTGCGGGCAGGCAGGTGATGAACAACAACGGGGCTTGGGTCAGAAAAACCGACTGCAGCGACGTTTTGCTCCAGCTCCAGCCCTTTTTCTCCATCACGCTGCGCATGATTTTTTCATAACGCGGATCTTCGCCATGCGCGCGCCAGCGTGTCCACAAATGCAGCGAAAGCCGAAGCCCCCACAATGTGGTCAGGCCAAGCAGCAAATGCGAAAGCGCGCCCGGTGCATCGGATTGCGTCCAGCTCGCCCATGCAAGCAGCACCATTCCGAACGCCCAAAACGCGTCAATAAATGAAACATCGCGGATCTTGACCGAATAAGCCCAGAGAAGGAGGATGACTGCAAGCAGGGCAGTCGCGTTGATTGCAAGTGTTTGACCGATAACTGTCATGTTTCATCCTTTGCAAAAATGCCGGTCATCCCTTTCGTAGGGTATTTCGGCACGACAGTAGAATAGATTTCGGCGACCTTTTTCATGTCCGCCTTATAATCGCCCGTGGGCCAAATCTCGGGCCCTAAGCCACCGGATTTTGACTGATAATCCATCATGCCAACGACCATCGGCACGCCGGCACCCATCGCGATATGGTAAAAACCCGTCTTCCACGCTTTGACGTTGCCCCTCGTGCCCTCAGGCGCGATGGTGAGCATGAATTCTTTTCTACGGCCGAATTCATCAATCATCTGCTGAACATAATTTTTGTTTGATGTGCGATCCACCGGGACGCCGCCCATGTCGAGCATGAAGTTTGTAAATGGCCAACGGAAGAGAGAAGATTTCCCCATGAAATGCGGCATAATGCCGAGGTCATCGGTTAGTCCGAGAAAATACACAAAATCCCAGTTGCTGGTGTGCGGTGCCGCAATCAACACGAATTTACGCGATTCGGGCACGACGCCATGGGCATGCCATCCGCTGCGTTTGTATATTCCTACTAATACCCGCCTGACCAGCCGGGACCACCAGCTAGGCTGACTTTCCTTCAAAGACATATTTTGTCTTCCTCCCCCATTGCTTCCATAACTGCGTTACAAACCTTTTCAAACGTCTTGTTTCATAAATACGCAAGCGCTAGGCACGCGGACGCAATTACAAGAACAAGCGGGAAAAAACATGTCGCATTCAGCGCACGGCGCCATACCGGTCATTTCAGCTACTGGCTTATTCACGCCAACCGAAACCATCAGCAATGCGGAGCTTGTTGCCAGCTTTAACGCTTATGCCGATCGGTATAACGCAGCGCATCCCGATGCAGAGCCACTGACGCACAGCTCGGTTGAGTTTGTGGAAAAGGCCAGCGGCATAAAGTCGCGCCATGTCATGGACAAAACCGCGATATTAAATCCGGACATTATGGAGCCACGGTACGCAGAGCGTCCGAATGACCAGATTTCGCTTATGGCGGAAATCGGTGTGGCGGCGTGCCGGGACGCATTGGCTAAGGCTGGCCGCGACATTGCCGACGTTGACGCTGTTTTATGTGCGGCATCCAATATGCAGCGTGCCTATCCTGCTATGGCGGTCGAGATTCAGCATGAATTGGGTATGGAGCGCGGTTTCGGCTTTGATATGAATGTGGCGTGTTCTTCGGCGACCTTTGGCATCCAGACGGCTGCCGACTATATCCGCAGCGGCAACGCCCGTTCTGTATTGGTCGTAAACCCAGAGATTACCTCGGGTCACCTCAACTGGCGGGATCGTGACAGCCACTTTATCTTTGGCGACGTGGCAACAGCCATTTTGGTCGAAGCGAAGGACTTGGCGCCAGCGCAACATTGGGAAATATTGGGCACGCGTTTGAAAACCCAGTTTTCAAACAATATCCGCAACAACTTCGGGTTTTTGAACCGCGCGGATGGCAATGGCCCGGTCGATCAAAGCGGACCGCGCAATGACAAATTGTTCGTCCAAGAAGGCCGTAAGGTTTTCAAGGAAGTCGTGCCAATGGTTGGGCAGATGATCCTTGAGCACGCAGAAAGCCTTGGCCTGTCGGGGTCAGATTTGCGTCGTTTGTGGCTGCATCAGGCCAATACCGGGATGAACCGGCTTATTGCGCAAAAGGTGCTCGGGCATGAAGCTGTTGAGGATGAGAGCCCAACTGTTCTTGATACCTATGCCAACACCTCAAGCGCGGGTTCCATAATCGCGTTCCATAAGCATAATCAGGACCTGCAAGCCGGCGACCTTGGTCTCATCTGCTCCTTTGGGGCTGGCTATTCGGCGGGGTCGGTTTTTGTGCGCAAGGTTGGCTAGGGCCGATAACGGCTGCAACAGGCGGGAACGCATTTCCGCTTAATTGCGGACTTTGAATATCGGATATCTGCGGACGATGTCGTCGTACACGGCCGCGTGCAGCCGTTGGACAAATTCACAGCCATAATATTCCTTCTCATGCCATGCGATGCGCGCTTCGAGCGGGTTATATCCTGGCAATGTCAGGAATATTATCCGGTCAGGGGCAATGAATGACCCCGTCCGCATGCGAAACCCGGCTTGCGATAGGTCGACAACGTCAACCTGTTGCCGACCCCCGCCGCGTTCGCGGACGCTTGCCGTGATGGAGACGCCGTTACGCGTAAATGCGCGATCGTCGTGACCTCCACTGTCAAAAACGTCCCCCGCCATCGGTGGCTCCTGATCCCTTGATCCTCCAATAGCAGGTAGCGAAATAATCAAATTTAGTCGAGTATCATCGCCAGCAGGATGTAGATCAGGACGGGCGAGCCAAAGCCAACCACGGTCGCGACCGCAAAAATCAGGCGAATGATCATCGCGTCCATCCCGGACCAGTTCGCCAATCCGGCGCATACACCGAGAATTTTCTTGTTGGTTTTGTCCAATGTTAAACGTGTCATGTCTTCACTCCCTTGTTTTGAACTGCGTTAATGTGTTTAGGCAACGATACCCGCAGCAGGTGCGACGGCCGGTGCAATGCTGATACCGATAGTGATGAAAGCGCAAACTACAGCGGCGAACACTGAAAGAATTTGGGTGCGGGCATATTGTGTCATGTCATGTTCCTTTAAAATTTACCGGAACATTCCGGCTATGCCAGATAATTTGCACAGGCCGTGCCAAATTCGATGTATTTCATAAAATCATATAGTTATGTCCGTTCTTGGTATCAGACGAGCGTGAAACAATTTCACAAGTTGGGAAAAAATACCAATATTTGGGTAAACGATTTTCCGACAAGCGGCTTGACCAGAACATGCCACTATAGCAGGCACGGTAAATGGTCCTGTCCCGCCTGTCCTTGAATGATTTTCGCAACCATGCCGCGCTTGAGATCCGTCCCAATGCGCAGTTCATTGCACTTCATGGGTCAAATGGTGCGGGCAAGACGAACATTCTGGAGGCAGTTTCGCTGTTGGTTCCGGGGCGTGGCCTTCGCCGCGCTGTCATGTCGGATATGGTCCGCGCTGGTGGTGGCGGTGGATTTGCCATCGTTGCTGAAGTGTCGGGGAATGTCATTGGAACGGGCGTGAGCGCGGAGCAGCCTGAGCGTCGCAAAGTCCGCGTGAACGAGAGCAATGCGTCGATTAACAGCCTTGCGGAATGGCTGTCGGTCATTTGGCTGACGCCGGCGATGGACCGCCTGTTTGCAGATGGTTCCGCCGCGCGGCGTCGGTTTCTGGACCGCCTTGTGCTGGCACTAAGTCCTCAGCATGCCCGTCACAGCAGCCGCTATGAAAAGGCCATGCAGCAGCGGAACAAGCTGTTGTCAGGGACCGTGCCCGCTGACCCGCTTTGGCTGGATGCTCTTGAGCAACAGATGGTGGAGAGCGCCCACGCCATTCAAGCTGCGCGTACCGGCTTGGTTGATGCCTTACGCGACCAATTGCAAAGTGCGCCTTCGGGGCCCTTTGCGGTTCCGCTGATCAACCTTGTCGATAAGGCCGGTCCAGCAGAGGGCGATCTGGCCATGATCTGGCGTCAGAGCCGCAACCGTGATGCCGCGGCCGGACGCACATTATTTGGTCCACATCGCGCCGACCTTAACGTCATACACAAGGATTCCGGCCAAATGGCGGAGCAGTGTTCGACAGGCGAGCAAAAAGCCTTATTGCTATCGCTCATCCTCGCACACGCCGCGTTGGTGTCCGCGCAGCGTCAGGCACCGCCAATCCTGCTTTTGGATGAAGTTGCAGCGCATCTCGATCCGTCAAGACGCGCCGCATTGTTTGCGTTACTGGCGGAAACTGGCGCGCAGGTCTGGATGACCGGAACCGAGCCGGAATTGTTCAACGGTATAGGGCCTTCTGCCCAACTGCTGCCAGTCGGGCAGAATTAGGTTGCTTATTCGGCCTTGCTGGCCTTTTTTACGACCTTCTTCTTCGGTGCCTTAGGCTTTGTAGCCTTGGGCGCAGCGGGCGTTACTTCAAAACTTGGTGCGCCGTCCTTCATGTGCACAGCCACTTCGCCGCCATGCACGAGTTTTCCAAACAGCAGTTCTTCAGCAAGCGGCTGTTTGATTTTTTCTTGGATCAGGCGTCCCATTGGCCGTGCGCCATATAGCTTGTCATAGCCACGTTCGGTGAGCCATGCGCGCGCTTCGTCGTCCAGTTTGATGTGCACATTCTGGTCGGCGAGTTGCAGTTCAAGCTGCAGAATGAACTTGTCGACAACGCGCGC
>DBOA01000102.1 GCA_002299195.1 Sphingomonadales bacterium UBA658 | reverse complement strand
TCATCCCATACCCCGTCATCCCACACCCCGTCATCCTGAACTTGTTTCAGGATCTTACTATTTCGACGTGGGAAGTAAGATCCTGAAACAAGTTCAGGATGACGAACATGGTGATGAGGAAGTGTGTTTGAATTGTGGGAACCACGGCGACAGTGCCCCAAATTATTGCTTTCCATGGCATCGCACCGCGAGAGACCAAGAAAGTTATCCACAGCCAATCCCCGAAATACTCCACGTTATTTCGTCGGTGAGAACATGCTTGACAAGTTAGAACAAATAGTGAACAAAGGCTCAAACGCTGCCCATGCCGGGCCAGCATCGCCCGCTAAATAGTTTGGCGGGGGACAGAAAGGACCAGTGCCATGACTATAGTAGCTTCCCTTCTTTTTGTGACCGCGCTTGGCTTGTCAGCCGGCACAATATTTTTAACAGTGCGCAACGCCATGCCGCGGATACGTGAAGTCGTTGCAATGGAATTTGCGGGCGAAGTTGCACGCGAACGGCGCATCACATGTGGCGACATGCGCCGTCATACCCCTGCAACGATTATCGCATTCCCGGTCGCTGGCCGTGCCATTGGCGAAATGCGCCTCGCCGCTTAACCGGTTTCATTGCGCAAACAGGCCGGACAAATCGGCTGCATCATCACGCCGCCGTCATGGCGGCGTTTTTGTGTGTGCGTTATATTTGCATATTTGCCATGTTGCACCGCGGCCATGCCCGCTGGCGTCGGACATAAAAAAAGGGCGGGTGCTTTCGCCCCGCCCCTTTCACCAAATAGATTTGGTCTATCTTAGTTGACGGCATCCTTAAGCGCCTTGCCAGCCTTGAACTTAGGCTGAGTCGAAGCTTTGATGGTCATTGGTTCGCCAGTGCGTGGGTTACGGCCGGTCGAAGCCTTACGCTTTGCAACGCCGAATGTGCCGAAACCAACGAGACGTACTTCGCCGCCGCTCTTCAGCGCGCCAGTGATTGCTTCAAAGGTCGCTTCTACTGCTTTACCAGCATCTGCTTTGGTCAGGCCGCTTGCTTCTGCAACTGCATTGACGAGATCTTGCTTGTTCATATTGGGAACCCCCCTCTCAAAAATTGTATAAAACTCAAAATATTGGTTAATTGAGTCGCGGCGTGAACCGGTGGACGAATAATGATGACATTGCGTGCACTGTCAAAGGAAAAATCCGCCCAAAACCGTGATTTTCTGTGAAAAACGGCAAGTTTTGCCCACAACATGCAATCAAAAGGCATTTATCACCCTTTAATGGGTCACCGACGCCCCGTTTTCGCCGCCCACTGTGGGCGGCAGGGCCGCGGCCAGTTCATCGGCTTCTGTCCATTCTACGGCCACCAGAGGCGATACCAGCGCACGCGCCAGCACCTGATCGACATGGCTGACAGGAATGATTTCTAGGCCTTCTTTTATGTTGGCTGGAATATCCGCAAGGTCCTTCTCATTCTCCTGCGGAATAAGCACCGTCTTGATACCACCCCGCAGTGCCGCGAGCAGTTTCTCTTTCAGCCCACCGATAGGGAGCACGCGCCCACGCAAGGTAACTTCACCCGTCATAGCAACGTCGCGATGCACCGCAATTCCGGTCAGCGTCGAGACAATACATGTCACCATGCCGATACCTGCCGATGGTCCATCCTTGGGCACAGCACCCTCGGGAAGGTGGATATGGACATCCTTGCGCCCAAACAGGCTTGGCTTAATGCCATAGCTCGGCGCGCGCGCCTTAACATAGCTCAAAGCAGCCTGAATGGACTCGCTCATCACTTCGCCAAGCTTACCGGTGGTCTTGATCTGGCCCTTACCCGGAACAGTCACCGCCTCAATGGTGAGCAGTTCGCCGCCAACTTCCGTCCACGCGAGCCCTGTAACAGCGCCAATCTGGTTTTCTTCCTCACCCATATCGTGGCGATATTTACGGACGCCCGAAAAATCTGCGAGATTTTCAGGCGTGATGGCAATGCTGGTGGCCTTGCCTTCCAAGATGCGGCGCAGCGCCTTCCGCGCCAGCTTTGCGACCTCCCGCTCAAGCGTACGCACACCGGCTTCCCGTGTGTAATAGCGGATAAGATCACGCAGAGCATCGTCGCTGACGGAGAATTCTTCGGGTTTCAGCCCATGGGCTTCGACTTGCTTGTCGAACAAATGTCGCTTCGCAATCTCCAGCTTCTCGTCCTCGGTATAGCCTTCCAACCGGATGATTTCCATGCGGTCCAAAAGCGCCTGTGGCAAATTGAGGCTGTTGGCCGTTGTCACGAACATCACGTCGGACAGGTCCAAGTCGATTTCGAGATAATGGTCATTGAACTTGTTGTTCTGTTCCGGATCGAGAACCTCAAGCAATGCAGACGCCGGATCGCCGCGGAAATCCTGCCCAAGCTTGTCGATTTCGTCGAGCAGGAACAACGGGTTCATAGTCCCCGCTTTTTTCAAATTGGCCGCGACCTTACCGGGCATCGAACCAATATAGGTCCGGCGGTGGCCACGAATCTCCGCTTCATCACGCACGCCGCCCAGCGACTGACGGATAAACTCACGACCCGTTGCCTTGGCAATCGATTTGCCAAGCGACGTCTTACCAACGCCGGGAGGTCCGACGAGGCACAAAATTGGGCCCTTAAGCTTGTTGGTGCGTGCCTGTACCGCAAGATATTCGACAATGCGGTCCTTGACCTTTTCCAAGGCAAAATGGTCCTCGTCGAGAACGTCCTGCGCCTTGGCAATATCGCGCTTCAGCTTGGACTTTTTGCCCCATGGTATGCCCAGAAGCGTGTCGAGATAATTGCGCACGACGGTCGCCTCGGCGGACATGGGTGCCATGCCACGCAGCTTTTTCAATTCGGCATTGGCTTTCGCCTTTGCTTCCTTGGACAGCTTCATCGTGTCGATCTTGTTTTGAATCTCGGCAACTTCGTCGCCGCCTTCGCCATCGTCATTGCCCAGCTCGCGCTGGATGGCCTTCATCTGTTCGTTCAGATAATATTCGCGCTGGGTCTTTTCCATTTGGCGCTTCACGCGGCCACGAATTTTCTTTTCGACCTGCAATACGCCCAATTCGCCTTCCATGAAGGCAAACGCCATTTCCAACCGGCGAAGCGGGTTCGCTTCAACCAGAAGCGATTGCTTATCCGACACCTTTAACTGGATATTGGCCGCAACGGCGTCCGCAAGCGCCGACGGCGTTTCGATCTCCGAAAGCTGCACCGCGGTTTCGGCGGGCATTTTCTTGTTGAGCTTCGAATAATTTTCAAACTGGTCAGCAACCGAACGCATCAGCGCGGTGGCTTCAGGACCTTCAGCATTTTGTTCGACAACGAGTGACACAGCCGCTTCGACATATTCACTGCCGTGCTCAACCAAATCGCGCAGTTGCGCGCGCTGCTTGCCTTCGACCAGCACGCGCACAGTGCCGTCAGGCAGCTTCAGCAGCTGCATAATCGTCGCGGTTACGCCGATATCGTACAAATCATCTTTGCCGGGATCATCCTCGGCAGGATCAAGCTGCGCAACGAGGAAAATTTCCTTGTTCGCCGCCATCGCTTTTTCCAGCGCGACGACCGACTTATCCCGCCCCACAAACAAGGGAACAATCATACCGGGGAAAACAACGATATCGCGCAAGGGCAATAAAGGAAGGTTCAGATCCATAGATACTCCAAGTGGGGTCGCGCAAAAATGCGGCACGCCCGTTCCAACGCAATATGAGCGCTCTGCGCAGGCTTTCAATGCATCTGGGCCCCAAAAGCACAATTTGCTGGGGAAAAAACGGGTTTAATGGAAAATGGCGCCAATGTTGGCGGGATTAAAACGGCAGTTTGAACCCGGCAGGCAAAGGCAGGCTGCTCGACATTTTGCCCATTTCAGCATTGCTCGCGGCATCGGCTTTTTCACGGGCGTCGTTAAATGCCGCAGTAATGAGGTCTTCCAACATCGTTTTGTCAGCAGGAACGA
>DBOA01000029.1 GCA_002299195.1 Sphingomonadales bacterium UBA658 | reverse complement strand
AACATCGACATTGTCATTCCCGTTGCGACCCCGTACCCGTCAGAGCATAGGTCTCAACCCCCAATCTTAGCATTCGAAAATCTCGCGCTACAGCAAGGTGGCGGCTGGCTGTTTCAGGATATCGACCTGTTTATTGGCGCACGTGATCGCCTCGCGCTGATTGGCCGCAATGGCGCGGGCAAAACAACGTTGATGAAATTGGTCGCTGGCTCGGTCGAGGCCGACAAAGGCAATCGCGTTGTCGTTCCCGGCACAAATATCGTCATGCTGGAACAAGACCCCGACGTGACATCGTTCGATCGGCTCGTCGATTTTGCCATTCATGGCGAAAAAGGCCCGCCTGAATATGCGGTGCGCGCCATTGCGGACCAGTTGGGTATTAATCTGGACCGCGAAGCCAAGACCGCAAGCGGCGGTGAGAAACGGCGCGCTGCGATTTGCCGCGCATTGGCCAGCGAACCCGATTTGCTGTTGCTGGACGAGCCGACCAACCATTTGGACCTCGCCGCGATTGAATGGCTGGAGGATTGGCTGACACGCTATCGGGGCGCCTTCATGGTTATCAGCCATGACCGGACGTTTTTGACCCGTCTGACGCGGCAGACATTCTGGCTGGACCGTGGCCTGTTGCGCCGGAATGAGATTGGCTTTGGCGGTTATGATGCATGGACCGAGCGGGTCTATGCCGAAGATACGCGCAATGCGGACCGGCTTGATGCCAAGCTGAAGATCGAGGCCCATTGGCTTGAGCGCGGCGTCACTGCGCGGCGTAAGCGCAATCAGGGGCGGCTCGCAAAGCTTTGGGAAATGCGCGCCGCACGCGCCGCAATGATTGGCCCGCAGGGCACCGCCAAACTTGCCGCCTCAAGCGACGATAGCAAAACCAAAACCGTCATCAGCGCAGAAGGCATCGGCAAAAGCTTTGGCGACCGCACGATTATCAAAGATTTCACGCTGCGTATCCAGCGTGGGGACCGCATCGGCATCGTCGGCGCGAATGGCACCGGCAAAACGACCTTAATCCGTATCCTGACGGGTGAAACGCAGCCCGACAGCGGCAGCATCACGCTATCGCCAACGCTGACCGGCATCGTCATCGATCAGCAGCGCAAATTGCTGACCCCCGAAAAGCGCGTGCGCGATGTACTCGCCGATGGCAGCGACTGGATTGATGTGCGCGGTGTGCGCAAACATGTTCAGGGTTATTTGAGAGAGTTTTTGTTTGATCCGGCATTGATTGAGGCGCGGATCGGCTCATTATCGGGTGGCGAACAATCGCGCATTTTGCTGGCGCGCGAATTCGCGCGTGAGGCCAATTTGCTGGTGCTGGACGAACCCACCAACGACCTCGACCTTGAAACGTTGGATCTGCTGCAAGAAGTCATTGCCGATTATGACGGCACAGTTCTGATCGTCAGCCATGACCGTGATTTCCTTGACCGAACGGTGACGCTCACTCTGGGCCTCGATGGATCAGGGCATGTCGATATCATTGCGGGCGGTTATGCCGATTGGGAGGCGAAGCGGGACAAGCGCGACAAACCCGCAGCGAAAAAGGCGGAGAAATCCGCCCCGCGGCCAGAGGCAAGCAGCGACGCCGCGCCCGCCAAACGGGTTAAGCTGACCTACAAAGACCAGCGCGATTATGATCTGCTGCCCAGCCGCATTGCCGAGATCGATGCCGAGGTTGCGGCCGCAGAAAAGGAAATGGGCGAGCCGACGCTCTATACGAAAAACCCGGCGCGATTTGCCGAACTGACGGCCAAGACCGAAAAACTGCGCGCCGAAAAGGACGCGGCGGAGGAGCGTTGGTTAGAGTTGGCCATGATGGTTGAAGAAGCGGCCACCGAACCCGCTATGCGATAAAAGGTCACCAACCGGTCGAGCGCAATTTTCAACACAAGCTTTCCAGACCGCACCGGCCAGGACATTTCGCGCTCTGCCGCAGGCATGCTCTCGCCCACGCAGATAACCCGCCACGCAATGTCCGACAGGTCAGGGCCAAGCGCGGACAATGCGTTGTCGAAACGCGCCTTTGCGCTCATCATCCGCTCTGTCCGGTTCAAGCCCGTCGGTGCAGCGCGCTTTTGCCGGCCGATCGGAATATTTTCCCACGACATGGTGACATGCGGGCCGAGCGCCGCAGATTCATAATCGCGGCGCAAGGTTTCCCCCGCCAACATCTGCCGGTCCGACAAGTGGCCACGCGCATGCAGCCATGAAAGCGGCGATTCCGCGAGGTTGACGGTCACCGTGCGGCGGGCTTTCGCATTTCGCGGCACTGGCCCGCTTTCGCGCAAGCCCCGCTCGGCCAATAGCCGTGGATCAGGCACGTTACGTTTTGCATGGGACTTTGAAGGCATTTTTATTCTCCGCTTAATCAGCGAATCACCCTTGCTATGTGGTAAATATTGTAGGAAATAAAAAACCTATCTGGTAATGGAGTATTTTATGCAAAGCCGAATTCGTGATGTGCGCAGGGCCAAGGGGATGACGCTTGCCGATGTGGCGGAACGGTGCAAACCCGCAACGACGGCGCAGACCATTGGACGACTGGAAACCGGTACGCGGGTGCTGTCGCTGATTTGGATTAACCGCATTGCAGGCGCCTTGGGCGTTGAATCGAGCGATTTGGTGGCCCTGCCCGATCAGCAGTTTTTGCCTGTGGCCGCCATCTTAAGCGAGGACGGCACGCACGCGCCGACCAAGGAAGAGCGCATCATGGTGCCGAACGTGGGCGGGACGATGGTCGGCCTGCGTATTGCCGCGGCAACGGGCGAATATCGGCGTGGTGACGAATTATGGCTTGAACAGATTCAGCCTGACGCTTTTGGATCGGCGCTCAATCTCGACGTTTTGGTTCCACGCCCCGGTGGCCGCTTCCTCTTTGGCCGATTGTTGGGGCGCGAGGCAGGCAAGCTGCACCTGCTGCCGCTGGAAGCTGGAGCCCGGCAACAGGTGGTTGCGGACCCTGCGTGGATTGCGAAAGCCGTACGGCTCGTCCGCAAGCTGTAGCGCGCGTGGTGCGGATGTCACTGCGAACGTGCAGGCATTCTCCTGAAAAGAGAATGCCCGCCCGTTAGCCGACTTTTTCCGGACAATGGTCGGACGTCAGGATTAAGATTCAAAACCTTCGATGATACGCTCGGCCTTTGAACCGGCTTCTTCGGTTGGCACAAAGCTGTGCGAGCCGACCTTGAGCCAGATGAGGATTGGCGCAGCCTGGTAAATCGACGAATATGTTCCGACGACAATACCGAACGCCATCGCGGCGCTGAA
>DBOA01000095.1 GCA_002299195.1 Sphingomonadales bacterium UBA658 | reverse complement strand
CGCGAATTGGGCCTGAATGACCAATTTGTCGGCCGCCACCCCTTCCCCGGCCCCGGCCTCGCCATCCGCATTCCCGGCGAAGTGACCAAGGAACGGTGCGACGTATTGCGCAAGGCGGACGCCGTCTATCTCGAAGAAATCCGTAACGCAGGTTTGTATGACGCGATTTGGCAGGCCTTTGCCGTGCTCTTGCCTGTCCGCACCGTCGGCGTGATGGGCGATGGCCGCACCTATGACAATGTCTGCGCCTTGCGCGCGGTGACGTCGACCGACGGCATGACCGCCGACATCTACCCGTTCGAAAGCGCCTTCCTCAGCCGTGTGTCGACGCGCATCATCAACGAAGTGAAGGGTATCAACCGCGTGGTCTATGATTATACATCAAAGCCACCCGGAACCATTGAGTGGGAATAAGGCTTACACAGCCATGACCATCACCTTCGAACCCGAACGCAACCGGTTCAACATGCCGACGGAGGCGGGCGATGCCTATGTCACCATCCGCTGGGACGGAGATGTCATGATATTGCCGCACGCCGAAGTGCCATCCGCCTTGCGCGGGACGGGCGCGGGGGGACGGCTGGCCACGGGTGTGTTTGAACAGATCGAAGCCATGGGCATCAAAGCGCGGCCGACCTGTTCGTTTCTGGTAAAGGTCGCAAAGTCGGACCCGCATTGGCAGGACCTTTTCGGTATTTGATATTGCGCTAGGCCGGTAATGGCGCGAAGACGGCGGCATGGAACGCATACAGACACAAGTGACCGGTGGATGCCAATGCGGCGCAGTGCGCTACCGCGCCGATGCCGCGCTGGACAGCTCCCACATTTGTCATTGCCGCATGTGTCAAAAGGCTGTGGGCAATTTCTTTGCCGCGCTGATCGGCGTTCCCCGCGATGCATTCCAATGGACACGCGGCGCGCCAGCGATTTTCAAAAGTTCGGACCCGGTCACGCGCGGATTTTGCGCCAAATGCGGAACGCCGCTGCTCTATGATTATGCGACCAGCAAGCATCTGAACGTCACCACGGGGTCGCTCGACAATCCGGCCGCTTTCCCGCCCCGCGGGCAATTCGGCAGCGAAGGCCGCATGTCTTGGTTTGGCAATCTGAGCCAAATCGCGGATGAAGGCACGACCGAAGAGACGATGGCCCAATTTGCCCCAGCGATCAAAGCGAGCAACCATCAGCATCCCGACCATGATACCGACGATTGGCGGGCGTAACCCATATGTCATCATCCTTATCCGCCGCCGCGCTCAGCGAAATCGTCGAAATGGCGCTGTCCGACCATATCAGTTTCACACAGATTTCGGCGCAGCATGGCGTCACACCGGACCAGATAAAAGCAATCATGCGCACGCAGCTGAAACCCGGCAGCTATCGCGCATGGCGCAAACGCGTGCGCGATTTCGGCGACCGGCGCGAACATTATAAGTGACGCCCATGTAGCGCGGGCGATTGCCGTAGCTGCGTTCCTATCTGGCCGGGGATCGGGGTAGGTCAGGACGTGGGTGGTTAGCCGCTGTTCCGATCCAGTGTTTTTCTTACCAAATATAGGTGAAGCCACTGAATGCCCAGAAAAAGGAAACCCATAAACAACATAGCGGGTATGACGAGTTGCTCATCACCAGCTCTGGGTTTTGTTGTGAGGCTAAGTGCAACGTATAAAGCAAAGACAATGATTGCTAACGTTGGAATGAAGGCCAATGCTATACGACGTGGAGCATACCAAGTAACTTCCCCGTTCAGCCACCATTGCATGGGTAGGCGCCGTTCACCGGAAAATCGAGCATTGGCGTGAAGCGCAAGCCATATCATCACGGCAGCGAAAGCAGACCCGATTGTAACTAGCGCCATTGTCCAGTCTCCCTCCGCTGTGTTTAGCTTTCTCTGGCTCCGTCCGCAATGTCGTCGCAACCTGCCAGTCCGCTTTTTTGACGATCGCGCGAAAAGCTTTCATCGAAAAAGCCTAAAGAATATGTAACGAACCTTCACCACCCCACCAAGGCGCGCCCGAAAGAAATCCATGTCGAACATCGCCCTCTAGCGGCAGCCAAATTGATCTGCGCCCTTGTGGGTCGTCCAAAACCTATGTTAGCGTGCATGATGCCTTTTTGTTCGTCATCCGCATCGCTGTTGTTATTGCCTTCTGCGTCCGTGCATGGGTACTGGGCCTAGAGCGTAATCATTCCAAGAAAGCACGACCGAAATGCCGACTTCAACCTATGTGGTTCTTTCCATTTATCTGGCCTTTGGCCTGCTGGAATTGTTTCGCACCCGCCTTTTTTCGAAGAATGAGCAAACCCGCAACGACGGCATTGTTGAAGTTATCAGCACCGTTTTATTGTTGGTTTTCACCCAGCCCGCCATTTTGATATTTGTCGACTATGCGCTCGGCGCGCTGCGTCCCGAATGGCGTGGGATGTTGTCGGGTATCAATATATTCCTGGCGATCGGGTTGTTCCTGATCCTGGATGACATGATGCAATATTGGCAGCACCGTGCATCGCATAGCTTCGCGTGGCTCTACAATATGCACCGTGCACACCACAACGCCCGCTATATGAGCATCCGGTTGGTCTACCGGAACAACATTTTTTATTACGCGCTGATGCCAAGCATCTGGTTCTCGGCCGTGTTGATCTACATGGGCTTGGGTTGGGTGTTTGCTGGCTATGTTGTGGTCAAACAACTTGTGATCATCGGGGCGCATAGCGATGTGGCTTGGGATGCGAAGCTGCTCAAAATCAAATGGCTTTCGCCCGTCATGTGGGTGGTTGAACGCACGATATCGACGCCTGCTACCCACCATGCCCATCATGGGCGCCATTACAGCGACCCTGCCGTGAACTATAAGGGCAATTTCGGAAATCTGCTGTTCTTTTGGGACATTCTGTTCGGCACCGCGAAAATCACCCGCACCTATCCGCAAAGCTACGGGGTGGAAAATCTGCCAGACGCGACTTTGGGCCAACAATTGGCGTGGCCATTATTTCCTGAGGCGAAAGCCCCACAGAGAAACTAAAGGGCGCGTCACCACGCCACAAAGGCGCACCAGAAAGAAACCCATGTCACACATCACCCTTTACGGCATTCCCAATTGCGACACCGTCAAAAAGGCGCGGAATTATCTTGATGCGCGCGGCGTCGCTTTTGCCTTTCATGATTATAAAAAGGCAGGGGTGACCGAAGCGCATCTGGCGCGCTGGGTGGGCCAAGTTGGCTGGGAAAAGCTGCTGAACAAGGCGGGCACCACGTTCAAGAAATTGCCCGATGCCGACAAGACCGACATTGATGAGGCCAAAGCCATCGCGTTGATGGTCGCGAACCCGTCGATGATCAAACGGCCCGTCGTCGAAGGCGGCACGGCTTTGCTGGTGGGGTTCAAGGAATCCGAATGGGAACCGGTCTTGTCGCAGAAATGAAATGCTGCGCGGCCATGAAGGCGGAATGAGAAACCTACACGCCCTCTTCATCGCCTTATTCTTATTGCCCGCCTGCGCGACACCGGAAAGCCACGCCATGGAAAAACCCTTAAACGGCCAAGCCATCATCATCGCGCACCGCGGCGCATCGGGTGAGCGGCCCGAACACACCATCGCCAGCTACACCCGCGCGATTGAACAGGGCGCGGATTTCATCGAACCCGATCTGGTGCTGACGAAAGACGGCGTGCTGGTCGCGCGGCATGAGAATGAGATTTCGGAAACCACCGACGTTGCCGACAAGCCCGAATTTGCCGACCGCAAGACAAGCAAGATTATCGATGGTGAGAAAATAACCGGCTGGTTCACCGAAGATTTCACGCTGGCCGAACTCAAGACCCTGCGGGCGAAGGAACGCCTGCCGCAATTGCGCAAGGACAATATGGCGTTTGACGGGCAGTTTGAAATCCCGACCTTTGAAGAGATCCTGACCCTCGCCAAGGCGCACAATGTCGGCGTCTATCCCGAAACCAAGCACCCAAGCTATTTCGGCTCAATCGGTTTGCCGCATGAGGCGCCGTTGCTGGCGATGCTGACCACATTTGGCCATGTCACAAAAGACGCGCCGATTTTCATCCAGTCGTTCGAGGTCGAAAATCTAAAAGCATTGCGGCACAAGACGAAATTGCGGCTCATCCAGCTGATGGAAGAAAAGGGCAGCCCCGCCGACCGCAGCGATTTGACCTACCCAAAAATGGCCACTGCCGAGGGCCTGAAAATTGTTGCGACCTATGCCGATGGCGTTGGCCCGAACAAGGCCATGGTCATCCCGCGCACG
>DBOA01000120.1 GCA_002299195.1 Sphingomonadales bacterium UBA658 | reverse complement strand
TGGCGCTGTGCGGAGGTCAGCGCACTTAGCCGCTGGACAGCAAAACGCGGGAGCAGGAGGATCTCGAACGGCCAGCTCGCCCAATAAGGTATCACCGCAATCCAATGGTCATTCATGGCGACGGTACGCGCACCGTCCTCTGCCTCTTGTGCCGCATAGTTGAGCAGCATCGCGCTTTGATGTTTGTCGTAATATTCGGCCTGCGTTTCGTCCTCACGCGCCGGTTCGGCGGGGACATAATCGGTCGCCCATATTTGCCCGTGCGGGTGCGGGCTGGAACAGCCCATCATCGCGCCTTTGTTTTCAAAGACCTGCACATAGGCATGGCTGGCCGACAGCTCGGCTTCCTGCGCCGCCCAATTGTCAACGACGGCCGCGATCTCGGCCACGGGCATTTCGGGCAATGTCTTTCCATGGTCCGGCGAGAAGCAGATCACCCGGCATGTGCCATGTGCAGGCGCTGCATGAAACAACGGGTTGTCCTCGTCCGTTTCTTCGCCGTCTCCCGGCATCAGCGCGGCAAAGTCATTGTCGAAAATGAAGACATGTTTGTAATCGGGGTTGTGCACCCCGCCAACACGTTCATTGCCCGGGCACAAGTAGCAGTTCGCGTCATGGATTGGACGCACTTCATTGTCTGGCGTGTCTTGTTGCCCCTGCCATGGCCGGTTCGCCCTGTGTGGCGACACCAAAATCCATTCGTTTTTCAGCGGATTGAAGCGGCGGTGGGGCTGTTCACTAAACCGCATCGGGCAAGGTCCAATCAATCGGGGGCTGACCCTTGCTAGTCAGAAAGGCATTGCATTGCGAGAAGTGTTTGCAGCCCAGAAAGCCGCTATAGGCGGACAGCGGCGATGGATGCGCAGCCTTCAACACCAAATGGCGGCTGGTATCGACATTTGCCGCTTTCTTATGGGCATAGGCACCCCACAGCATGAACACGACCGGATCTGGCTTGTCATTCACAAGCCCAACAATCGCGTCTGTAAGCTGTTCCCATCCTTTCCGGCTATGCGAAGCGGCTTTGGCCATTTCCACCGTCAGGACGCTGTTCAACAACAGCACGCCTTGCTTCGCCCAGTGCTCCAGAAAGCCATGGGACGGACGGCGTATGCCGAGATCGCTTTCCAGTTCCTTGTAAATGTTCACAAGGCTTGGCGGCGGCCGGACGCCCGGCGGCACGCTGAAGCTCAAGCCATGGGCTTGAGCCGGGCCGTGATAGGGATCCTGTCCCAAAATGACCACCCGCACCCGATCGAGCGGGGTCAGTTCAAGCGCACGAAACCATGCGGATCGTTCCGGGTATATCGTTTTGCCCGCCGCCTGCTCGGCCTCCAAAAACCGTGCAAGTGCGGCCATGCCTTCGCTTGCCAGTGCCGCGCTTAAGGGTGCTTCCCAGCCATTGGGTATGGAAAGCCCGCTCATTCTGCCTTTGGCGGGGCCGTCAGCAAATCGGTCCAAGCCTTGACCTCTTTCGATGTCGCTGGCCCAAGCAGCTCCATGGCGTGGCGCAGCCGTTCACGGATGATGTCGCGGCCAAGATGGGTAATGGCGTCAAACAAGGGAACGCCCTGCGCGCTTCCGGTTATGGCCAGATAGAATGGCCGAATGACATCCTTCAACTTGGCATCGAGAACTTCGGCCGTGCGGCGCAATGTTCCCTCAACACCGTCCCGGTGCCATTCGATCATTCCGTCAAATTGCTGCAACGCAATCGTATAAGCCGCGCGTTGCGCATCCTGTTCCAGCTTCACGCCATCGCGCAGCCGCTCAAGCGTCATGCCCTCAATACGGTTCATGAAGAACATGGCGGTAAGCACCCCAAGATCCGACATTTTGGTGATCCGCGCCTGCGCCATTTCGGCAATCGGCGTCAGATAGCTGTCATTCAATGCCCATGCTTTTACCGCGTCCAGAAACTCGGATACGCTCAATTCTTCACGCAAATAACGACCATTCAGCCAGTCCAGCTTTGACGTGTCGAACACAGGGCCACCGAGCGATATATTGTGCACGTCAAATTCGTCGATAAGCGTTTGGAGCGAGGTTTTTTCGTCTTCTTCGCTTGCCGATTTAATGAACAGTCCCAGAAAGTTCTGCATCGCCTGCGGCAAATAACCTGCGCGCTGATAATATAAGATGCTGGTCGGGTTCTTCCGCTTTGACAGCTTTGATTTGTCGGCATTGCGCAGCAACGGCAAATGCGTGAGCACTGGCGGTTCCCAGCCGAAATATTGATATAGCAACAAATGCTTGGGCGCTGACGAAATCCACTCTTCGCCGCGCATGACATGCGTGATTTCCATCAGATGGTCATCGACGACATTGGCCAGATGATAGGTCGGCAATCCGTCCGACTTCATCAGGACCTGCATATCGACCACCGAATATTCAAACTCGATCTCGCCGCGCAATGTATCCTGAACGATGCATGTGCCTGTCGTCGGAATTTTCATGCGGACAACATGTGGCACGCCATCTGCGTCCAGCTTCGCGCAGTCGTCGGTGGTGAGCGAGAGACAGGTGCCGTCATATTTCGGCGGCAACTTCGCCGCCATTTGGGCCGCACGCGACGCGCTTAGCTTTTCAGGCGTGCAATAGCATTTGAACGCATGCCCATCGGCCAGCAGGCGGTCGCAATGTTCGGTGTAGATCGCGCTACGTTCCGACTGGCGATAGGGCCCGTGCGGCCCGCCAACATCCGGACCTTCATCCCAGCTAAGTCCCAGCCAGCGGAGCGATTCTAGAATCATTTTTTCCGATTGCGGTGTTGACCGCACTTGATCGGTATCCTCAATCCGCAGCAGGAATTGCCCGCCATGCTTCTTGGCAAAGCAATAGTTGATGAGCGCGATATACGCGGTGCCAACATGTGGATCGCCAGTGGGTGAAGGAGCTACCCGGGTACGGACGGGGCGGGTGATGGCATTCATGTTCAGTGCTTCTTTCAATTTCGGTTTGGTGGTCCTCTATCAAGCCCCGCCATGCTTGTCATCTTCGCGCTGCAATTGCGAAAGGGCGATATGTGCGTTGGATTAAATCGGGCTAGGGCAAAGTCTGCCTAGCGCAAAGCCGATAACAGGCGTAGCTAATTGATGAATGACGCCTACGCTCCCCCGCTTGCTCTCGCTTGGAACCGCTGTGCCGCCGCATGGCATTACGCAAGATCAGGTCTTGTCGATATTGGCGCAGGCCAAAGGTCACGCGTTACCGGCGCGCATGGCGGATATTCTGGGCAATACCGGTATTGATCAGCGGCATATTGCGATGCCGCCTGAATATTATTTTGCGCCGCGCTCGTGGGCCGGTCGCGCAGCGGTATATGCCGACGCTGCAGCAGTTCTGTTTGAAGCCGCTACGGTACAAGCACTTGATCGTGCAGGCGTCAACGCCGCCGACATCGGTCAGATTGTGTTTGTGTCAACCACTGGAACGATGACGCCAAGCCTGCCGAGCCGGATGATCGCGAAAATGGGCTTTGCGCCCGACACGCGGTGCGTGCCCTTATTTGGCTATGGCTGCGCGGGCGGGGTTATTGGCCTTGGCGTTGCTGCAGACCTGTTCCGCGCCAATCCGGACAAGCCCGTCCTGCTGGTAAGCCTTGAGCTGTGCAGCATTGCCTATGACCACGCGCGGATGGACAAGAAAGATATGGTTGCGCTTGCGCTGTTTGCCGATGGCTGCGCGGCGGCGGTGATCGGGGCAGGGGCCGGCCCTGTGCTTTCCGCCTTTGCGAGCCATGTGTGGCCCGACACGCTCGATATGATGGGCTGGGAAATCGGCGACACGGGTTTTGATCTGGTGCTTGCGCGCGACATTCCTGTATTCGTGAACAGCCACTTTGCGCCTGTCTGCGACGCATTTTTGGCGCGGCAAGGTCTTGAGAAAGCCAAGATGGCTGAGCCTGCCTGTCACCCGGGCGGCGGCCGCGTTGTTGATGCGCTTGCGGACTATCTGGGTGATGATTTGGCAATGACCCGTTCGGTGCTGCGGGCGCATGGCAATATGAGCTCGCCAACGGTGCTGTTTGTGTTGGAAGCGTTGTTGGCGGCTGGACCGATTGCAAAGCCAACCTTGTTAACGGCGCTTGGTCCGGGATTTGTCGGTGCGATGGGAGTTCTCACGCCATGATGCTGTTGGATTGGCCACTCTGGGCACAGGCGGTCTTTGCCTATGTCATTATCCAGCGGCTTGCCGAGCTTGCCTATGCCAACGCGAATACGCGGCGTTTGCTGGCCGAAGGGGGGCGTGAGCATGGGGCGAAGCATTATCCGTTGTTCATATTGCTGCACAGCGGCTGGCTTGTGTCGATTGCGCTGTTTGCGGAACCGGCAGCGGGGCCGAGCCTGTTATTGCTCAACGCGTTCGTCGCCAGCCAGACATTCCGTTTCTGGACGCTGGCAAGCATTGGCCGGTGGTGGACGACCCGCATTATCAGTGCGCCGGATTTCCCGCGGGTGAAGCGAGGGCCATATCGCTTTATCAAGCACCCAAATTACGCATTGGTGGTCGTGGAAATCGTGCTGCTGCCGCTCCTGCTGGGTGCACCTGCCATGGCGCTGACGTTTTCGATATTGAACGCTGCGTTATTGTGGTGGCGGATCCGGATTGAAAATGCTGTGCTGGGCGAACGTGTGGGCACTACTTGACCCGACCGCCTGCTGGCGCTAATGGCGCGCCTTCCCATGGCCAGAGGACCGATTCTCTTTGGCCATTTGGGAAGAACTCAGAATAGCAGCACATTGTGTGATCGGCCGGGTGGGCCAAAGGCTGAGCCTCCACCGCAAAATACGGCTGCCCACCCAAAGTAACCGCTTTAAACAAGGTGAAGATATGCCAACGATTAACCAGCTGGTCCGCAAGGGCCGGACCCCGCAGAAGACCAAGTCCAAGGTCCCTGCGATGGACCAAAATCCACAAAAGCGCGGCGTTTGCACACGCGTTTATACAACGACCCCGAAAAAGCCGAACTCGGCTTTGCGTAAGGTTGCGAAGATCCGTCTGACCAACCAGCGTGAAGTTATTTCCTATATCCCAGGTGAAGGCCACAACCTTCAGGAGCACAGCGTTGTGCTTATCCGTGGCGGCCGCGTACGCGACCTTCCCGGTGTGCGTTACCACGTGCTTCGCGGCGTACTCGATACGCAGGGCGTCAAGGACCGCAAGCAATCGCGTTCCAAATATGGTGCAAAGCGTCCGAAGTAATTCGAACGTTACCATTGGCTGGCCGATTGGCGCGCATCTGCGCTG
>DBOA01000227.1 GCA_002299195.1 Sphingomonadales bacterium UBA658 | reverse complement strand
ACGGCATTGCCATGGCAGCCATTACAACCAGAAATTTCTTCAACATAATCATCAATTTAGCCCCGTATTCTTGGTGCGACGCAGAAATATTGCGTAGGCCTGACCCCCCGCTGAGGAGCCGGACTCGCGCGACCTATAGGCGCGCTTATCTGAACCCTCAAGCGGTCGATTAATGATTTTTAGCATTTAATTGCTCCACTCTTCTACCTATTTGCGTTGCAATCCGCTAAACGGAAGATGCAAAACACAACATTCGCCAGCCAGGAAAAATCTCCCCACCATGACCGAAGATGAAATACTATCCGAATTCCGTAGCGTCGACGCACTGCTCGAAGGACATTTCCTGCTGTCGTCCGGCCGCCACAGCGCTTATTATCTTCAGTGCGCACGCCTGCTGATGAACCCGGAGCGTGCGGGGCGCATTGCCTTGGCACTGACCCAAAAAATGCCGCGCGAGCTGCGAAACGAGATCCAAGCCGTCATTTCTCCGGCCATGGGTGGCCTGATCATCGGCCATGAAATGGGTCGCGCGCTGGGCGTTGATGCGATGTTCGTCGAACGCCCCGATGGCGTCTTTGGTCTGCGCCGCGGCTTTGCGATCGCACCCGGCACCAAAATCCTTATGATGGAAGATGTCGTAACGACCGGCCTTTCATCGCGTGAGGCTATTGCGGCGATCGAAGCCGCGGGCGGTCATGTCATCGCCGCTGGCGCAGTGGTGGACCGTTCCGCAGGCACAGTCGACCTCGGCGTACCGTTCTTCCCGCTGATTCAGCTGAACTTTCCAACCTATGCGCCAGATGAATTGCCGCCCGAATTGGCGGCGACCGAGGCGGTAAAGCCCGGTAGCCGGAAACTATGAAGATAGAGCAGTCGTCTCGTTTGCGCCTTGGCGTCAATATCGACCATGTTGCGACGATCCGAAATGCGCGTGGCGGAATGCATCCCGATCCGATGCGCGCCGCCCATATGGTCGAGGCAGCCGGCGGCGATGGCATCACCGTCCATTTGCGCGAAGATCGCCGGCACATTCGCGATGCGGACCTTGACGCGATTATGCGGGAAATCCGCTTGCCCATTAATTTGGAAATGGCCGCAACCGACGAAATGCTGGAAATCGCGCTTCGGCATAAACCGCATGCCGCGTGCATCGTCCCCGAACGGCGCGAGGAGCGCACGACCGAGGGTGGGCTGGATGCCGCCGGGCAACACAACCATCTCGCGCCCATCGTCACGCGGCTGGCGGACGCGGGCATTCGCGTAAGCTTGTTCATCGAACCCGACGCCCGCCAGATTGAAGCGGCGATCCGCCTGAAAGCGCCAGTCGTTGAATTTCACACCGGCAAATATGCGCATGCCGACGGCGAAGAACGCGAAATAGAACTTCGCCGCATTGCGGACGCGGCCGCACTTGCGGCTAAAAATGGCATCGAACCACATGCTGGCCACGGTCTGACATTTGAAAATGTCCAACCCATCGCCGCCATTCCCCAATTCGCCGAACTCAACATCGGGCACTATCTGATTGGTGAGGCAATCTTCATTGGTCTGGAGGAAAGCGTCCGGAAGATGCGGACGTTAATGGACCTCGCGCGGTGATCATCGGGCTTGGTTCCGACTTATGTAATATTGAGCGCATCGCGAACTCGCTTGAGCGCTTTGGCGAACGGTTTGAAAAGCGCGTCTTTACCGACATCGAACGCGCCAAGGCTGGCAAGCGACCATTCACGCGGGCGGGCACATATGCCAAGCGCTTTGCAGCCAAAGAGGCTTTTTCCAAAGCTGTTGGAACCGGATTCAAACATGGCGTGTTCATGAAAGACATCGGCGTCGTCAACGCGCCGTCCGGCGCGCCAACGCTGGCGCTGACGGGCGGCGCAAAAGCGCGGCTCGACGCAATGATTCCTTCGGGCTATGAAGCCCATATTCATCTGACACTGACTGATGACCACCCATGGGCGCAGGCATTTGTCATTATCGAAGCGTTACCATCGCAAAAGGCATGACCAGTTTGACCACCGACAATATCGACCCCAATGTCCCGTCCACTCCAGCCCCTGAAAAACGCGGCTTGGCCTCTGCTGCTTGGGCGGAAATCAAAGGGATGTTTTGGCTGCTGATGGCCGTTCTTGCGTTTCACAGTTTCATTGCAAAGCCCTTTTATATCCCGTCAATATCGATGATGCCGACCTTGCTGGTGGGTGACCGGTTGTTCGTGAGCAAATATCCTTATGGCTGGAGCCATGTGTCGCCCACCATTCCCAATCCGGTCGCGATATTCCACTGGCTGGTTTTGCGCGAGGAAGCAGAGGCGCTGGCCGTCCCGCTTCCGGAGAGCGAGACGCGGGTCTGGGGCAAAATGCCAGCCCGTGGTGATATTGTCATTTTGACGCCGAAGGGCAAATATCAGGACTGGATCAAGCGCGTCATTGGCCTGCCCGGTGACACGATTGCCTTGCGCGAAGGGCAGGTTTTTCTGAACGGTAAGCCCGTTAAGCAAGACACCCAGCCCAATCTGGTTTTGCCTGTCGATGCCAATAATCCATGCAATGATTATGATTTCCCGGGCGCGCTGACGCGCAGCGATAATGGCGTGATGACATGTCATTTGCCCGTCATTCGCGAAACGCTGCCCAATGGCGTGCAATATGACACCATCGATGCCCGCAGACGCGAGACCGATGATATGGAACCGGTAAAAATACCTGCGGGCCATGTGTTTTTGATGGGCGACAACCGCGACAATAGCTTCGACAGCCGCGTGCCTGCACCGCTGGGTGGCCTTGGCGGCCCGGTATCGTGGGATCGCATTGGCGGCCGTGCGGAAATCATTACCTTCTCTGTCGATGGCAGCACTGGCCTAAACCCGGCAACGTGGATTTCATCGCTGCGCGGTGACCGCGCGGGCACCAGCCTGCGTCCCAAAAAGGTCCGTTCAAGTGAATGATATCGCGCAAGACACCCCTGCCGCAAAACCTGCCAAGGCGCGGCGCACCCGCCGAAAGCCTGCGGTGCAGGAAGACACATTTCGCGAAGAAGTTGGCCCGACTGAGCTCTACGACCCCATAATCCGCACCGAGATTAAACGGGCGGCAGTATGGATTGGCATGACCGCATTTGTCGTCGGGCTTGTCTGGTTGGCGCAGCCACTATTGCTCATCATGGGCGGTCTTGTCCTTGCGGCAATGTTTGATGGCGGTGCGCGTTTGCTTGGCCGGGTGTTGCCCATCCCGCGCGGCATCCGCCTGACCATCGTCGTCCTTGCCGTATTCGGTTTCATGTATTGGACATTTGTCTTCACAGGATCCGAGCTTGCCGCGCAGGCCGCCAGCCTTCAGGCTATTGTCGAAACGCAGATTGAAACCATCGGCAACCGCATCGCTGCGGCCGGGTTCAACATATCGGCAGAAGATGTAAAAGGCTTCGGCACGCAGATTTTGAACTCCGTCGGCCGCGTAACCGCCGCCGTCTCTTCGGTCGTCGGCACCGTGACTAACATGGCGATGATGCTTGTCCTCGCCATATTCATCGCCGCCGAACCGCGTATGTATGAACGCGGCGTCGCGTGGATGTTACCGCTGGCAGAGCGCGAGCATTTCTACGTCACCGCCGCCAAAATGGGCAGCGTGTTACGTCGCCTAATGGCCGGCCGGTTGCTCGGTATGGCGGTGGAAGGTTTTGGCACATGGATATTGCTCAGCCTTGGCGGCGTACCCATGGCCGCGCTTTTGGGTGTGCTCACGGGGCTGTTGGCGTTTTTGCCCAACATCGGCGCTATCGTATCTGGCGCACTCATCATCCTCGTCGGATTTTCGGCGGGTGTTGATGT
>DBOA01000220.1 GCA_002299195.1 Sphingomonadales bacterium UBA658 | reverse complement strand
GCCAGCGCGACCAAGGCAACGAAAGCCAGGACCATCGCGCCGACCGCTACTGCCAGCTTAACGCCGGTTTGTGCGCCTTGCGCCGCGGCCATGATGATGTTGGCGGGTTTTTCTTCGCCATCATCATGGAACATGACGGGTTCATCATCAGGATGCGGGTTCGCGAGCGCAGGATCGCCCTCGGCAAGCACCACCGCAGGGACGTCGGGCATCATCAGCTTGGCCATCAAAATGCCGCCCGGTGCGGACATGAATGCTGCAGCGAGCAGATAATCGATGCGGATGCCCATGGATGCGTAAGCAGCCAATATGGTTCCCGCAACGCCCGCCATGCCAACGGTCATGACGCAGAAAAGCTGTTCGGGTTTCAAGCTGGCAAGATAGGGGCGGATGACCAATGGCGATTCCGACTGGCCCACGAAAATATTTGCGGCGGCGCACAGGCTTTCCACTTTTGAAATGCCGGTAATCTTTTGCAAACCGCCGCCGATCCAGCGGATGACATATTGCATGATGCCCAGATAATAGAGGATCGAGATCAGCGACGCGAAGAAGATGATGACGGGAAGCGCCGCAATCGCAAAGCTGTTGCCACCGATTTCGGGCGACGCGAGCGGACCAAAAATGAACTGCGTGCCCTTCGCCGAATAGCCAAGCAGGTTCGAAACGCCGGTAGACGCGGCATTCAGCGCGACCTTACCCCATGAGGTATAAAGAACGAGGGCAGCGATGCTTGCTTGCAAGGCAAATGCTGCGCCAACCACGCGGAGCTTGATGGCGCGCCGGTTGGACGAGAGCAAAATGGCGATCGCGAGAATGACGATCATCCCTGCAAGGCTCAATAAAATATGCATAAACTCCCGACCCCCGATATATTGCCGCGATACCTAGCGCCATCGTTGGCCTTGCGCCAATAAAATTAGACGCTAGTCAGTTTCGCATGACTGACCAGACCACATCCGGCGTATCATTAAGCGCCATTCCGCGCTCCTTGTTTGTTTTTGCCATCTTCTATGGTGGCATGGTCCCCTTGGGTGGATTTTTAGGTGCCAAGCAGGTTGCGATTGGGCCGCTTGCCGTTGAAGCGGGGATTTTTCCGTTTCTGACGCTGATCGCGGTCTCCAGCGCCATTGCCGAAATGCATGGGCGCGCCATCGCTGACCGTTTGGTGCGTTATGGTTTTGTGCCCTTGTTCATTGCGATTGGGCTTTCCTATTTTGTCCTGCAACTCCCGACCGATCCCGGCATGTATGAGCCAGCCAAAGAGGCCTTTCCGGTCATCGTCGGCCAAAGCGGGCGGATGATGGCAGCCGGCATCCTCGCTTATGGCGTATCGGTTTCGTTAAACGTCTGGTTATTTGCGCGGCTGAAAGGCACGTCGGGCAAGTTTCTTGCGGTTCGTGGTTTTGTCGCCGCTGCCTTGTCGCAGATTGTTGACACGCTGATATTCATCACCGTGTCTTTCTATGGCGTGCGTCCTATCGCCGATCTGATGGTCGGGCAGATGATTGCCAAGATTGTCCTGTCGGCGGTCATGGTGCCGCTGGTCATTGCTCTGGTCGTCCGTATCGGCCGCAAACTTGACGCAGAAGGTGCAGCATGACCATTAATCCCGCCAACCTAGCCAAAGCGGAAACGCTTACCGAGGCTTTACCCTATTTGCAGCGTTATGCGGGCAAGACATTTGTCGTGAAATATGGCGGCCATGCGATGGGCGATGCTGGTTTGGCGCGCGATTTCGCCGATGATGTTGTGCTTTTAAAAGCCGTCGGCATTAACCCCGTTGTCGTGCATGGCGGCGGGCCGCAAATCGGTGCCATGCTCAAAAAACTGGGTGTGGAAAGCCAATTTGTCGACGGTTTGCGTGTCACCGATGCTGAAACGGCCAAGATAGCCGAAATGGTTCTTTCGGGCGCCATCAACAAAGAACTGGTTGGCTGGATCAACGCTGCTGGCGGTAAAGCGCTTGGCATATCCGGAAAAGACGGCGGCTTTGTTACCGCAACGAAGGTTCAGCGGACGCAGAAAGACCCGGACAGCCATATCGAACGCAATATCGATTTGGGTTTTGTCGGCGAACCGACAACGGTCGACCGCAGTGTCATTGATACGATCAGCGCGGCAGGCATGATTCCGGTCATTGCACCCATTGGCGTTGGCGCAGACGGGCATACGTACAACATTAACGCCGACACCATGGCGGGCGCAGTGGCGAGTGCGCTTGGCGCATCGCGGTTGTTCCTTTTGACCGATGTTGCCGGCGTGCTCGACAAATCGGGCCAGCTGCTGACCGATCTGGATCCTGCGGCGATTGCCAAGCTGCAAAGCGACGGGACGATTAGTGGCGGCATGATTCCCAAAATCCAGACCTGCGTTGATGCAGTGGAATCGGGCGTGGACGCAGCGGTCATCCTCGACGGGCGCACCAGCCATGCGATGTTGATCGAAATGTTCACTGTGAAGGGCGCAGGCACGCTTATTCATAAGTGATATAGGCTATTGCTGTTTTGGGGTGTTGATACAGCGCCTTGGCTCGGCTAATCGCTCAGGCCAGACTTATCCGGAGAATTTCATGCTTCTCGCACTCATTTCCATTATTGGCTATCTTATGTCGATCCTGTCGACGGTGGTCATCGTTCAGTTTATCTTGAGCCTGCTCATCGCGTTTAACGTCGTCAGCCTTTCGAACAATATCGTCTCGTCCATCTGGCAAGCGCTCAATGTCATTCTTGACCCGTTTTTGAGGCCCATCCGCAAAATCCTGCCCGACACCGGCATGATTGATTTTTCTCCAATGGTGTTGCTGATCGGGCTGCGCATTCTGCAGATGCTTCTGATGGGCCTTGCCAGTGATATTTCAATGGCGGGCATGTGAGCACGGCTATGATCATTGATGGCAAAGCCTTTGCCGCTAATTTGCGCCAACGAATCGCAGCCTCGGTCCCTGCTTTTGTAGCCAAAACAGGCAGAAGCCCGGGTCTCGCGGTTGTGTTGGTGGGTGAAGACCCCGCGAGCCAAGTCTATGTCGGGTCCAAGAAAAAGGCGACTGTCGAAGCGGGCATGAACAGCTTTGAACATAAGTTGTCGGCTTCGGTTTCGCAGGATGAACTGATCGCATTGGTCGAAACACTCAATGCCGATCCGGCTGTTGATGGCATTCTGGTGCAGCTGCCCTTGCCAGCGCATATGGACGACAAGGCGGTCATTGCCGCAATTGATCCCGCCAAGGATGTCGACGGATTTCATGTGGTAAACGCAGGGCGCCTTGCGGTGGGGGAGGATGCTTTTGTACCCTGCACGCCTTTGGGCTGCCTGATGCTCTTAAAAGACCATATGGGCGATTTGTCCGGTAAAAATGCTGTCGTGATCGGACGTTCCAACATTGTTGGCAAACCAATGGCGCAATTGTTGCTCGCGGAAAATTGCACCGTCACCATCGCGCACAGCCGCACGCAGGACTTGCCCGATGTGGTGCGGCGCGCAGATATTGTTGTCGCAGCCGTCGGCCGCGCTGAAATGGTAACGGGCGACTGGTTGAAACCGGGCGCAGTGGTCATCGATGTTGGCATCAACCGCCTCGCGCCCGCTGATGGGCAAAGCAAGGGCCGGCTGGTCGGCGACGTTGCCTTTGACGATGCAATAGGTCATGCTGGTGCAATCACGCCCGTGCCCGGCGGTGTTGGCCCGATGACCATTGCGTGCTTGTTGCGCAACACTCTGGTCGCCGCGCATCGTCGTGCAGGAATCGATGTGCCGGAAGGAATATGACGCCATGAAAGCCCTTTCAGCCCTAGCACTTGTTGCGGTGGTGACGGGCTGTGCGTCTGGCCCGAGCCCTGAGTTCCGTACCTTCCAACCCAAGATTGCCAATCCAAGTTCGATTATTGCCGCGGAAATCGGGTTTAACCAGCTTGCCCAACAAAAGGGCCAATGGACGGCTTTTCGTGAAACGGCTGCAAAGGATGCGGTGATGTTTGTGCCACAACCTGTGGCCGCGTCCGAATGGTTAAAGGGCAAGGCTGATCCGGCAGCATCGGTGAAGTGGCAACCGCATAAGGCATTCATGTCCTGCGACGGTAAAACCGGCGTCACGACGGGTGCATGGCAACGCCCCGATGGCTCGACTGGCTATTTTACCACCGTGTGGGAATTTGTCGAAACGAACAATCGTGGCGATGGCGAATGGAAATGGGTGCTGGATCATGGCGACGCCCTGACCGCGCCGCGCATGCCGAAGGAAATGATTGAGACCAAGGTCGCGAGTTGCAAGGGCCGTGCGCCCGCAATGCTGGTGCCGTCGCCCGAGGGCGCGAAAATGAAGATCGGTTCTGCGCGGGATCAGTCACTAAGCTACAGTTGGATTGTGCACCCAAATGGCGCGCGGACCATTGAAATCAAATTGTGGAACGGCGAAGCGACGGAGATCGTGGTTACCGATCAGGTTGCTGCTGAGTTATGATGGACCTATTCCTCTCGGCCTTCATCACATTTTTCGTGGTGATCGATCCTCCGGGATGCGCGCCAATTTACGCAAGCCTGACCAAAGGCGCAAATGCCGCGCAGCGCCGCAATATGGCGTTTCGTGCGGTCATCGTCGCGTCGGGCATATTGTTGGTGTTTGCGTTGTTCGGCGAACAGTTGCTGTCGGCACTGCACATCGAATTGAACAGCTTCCGTATCGCTGGCGGCATCATGTTGTTCCTCATCGCCATCGACATGGTTTTTGAAAAGCGCACCGAACGCCGCGAAGAACGCGCGCAAAAAATCCTCGATACCCCCGAAATAGAAGACGTCTCGGTCTTTCCTATGGCCATGCCTATGATTGCGGGACCTGGTTCGATCGCATCGGTCATGCTGTTGATGTCGCAAAATAGCGGCATGGATCGCGCCGGCGTGGTCCTTGGCGCGCTGGCCACAGTGTTGGTGCTCACCTTGCTCGCGCTTCTGGCTGCTGGCCCGATCATGCGGGTGCTGGGCGCAAATGCAGAGGCTGTTATCACACGCCTTCTCGGCGTGCTCCTCGGCGCGCTTGCGGCGCAGTTTGTTATTGATGGATTGCGCGCAAGCTTCGCTGGCTGATTATTGCAGCGTTACCCGGTCGTCCGATCCGTCATGCCGTCCGAACACCTGCATCAGTTGACCGATCGTATCTGCGCGGTCTGATAAGCCCC
>DBOA01000091.1 GCA_002299195.1 Sphingomonadales bacterium UBA658 | reverse complement strand
CGTACAATACAGGGAATGATTTCATGGAATTTTTGATGATGGACTGGTTGGGCACACCGGTTTGGTTCTGGTTGGCCTTTATCGGCATCGTGATTGCGCTCACCGCGTTTGACCTTGGCATTTTGCACAAGGAAGACAAAGAGATGGGCATCGCCGAAAGTCTGAAGCTGTCGGCCTTTTACATCAGTATTGCGATGCTGTTCGGCCTTTGGGTCTGGTTCCAAAAAGGGGCAGACATGGGCATGAAATATTACACGGGCTTTTTCATCGAAAAGGCGCTGTCGATTGATAATGTCTTTGTCATCAGCCTCATTTTCACCTTCTTCGCGATTCCACGAAAGTACCAATACCGCGCATTGCTATGGGGCATTATCGCCGTCATCGTCTTGCGTGGCCTGATGATTGCCGCCGGCGCTGCCATTGTGCAGGAATATTATTGGACGCTGTATATCTTCGCGGCTTTCCTGATTGGAACCGGCATCAAGATGCTGTTTTCGGGCGATCAGGAAATGGACGTCGCCAAGAACCCTGTGGTTAAATATATTTCAACGCGTATGCGCGTGACCAAAGAGCTTCATGACGAGAAGTTCTTTGTGAAGGTACCAGATGACAAGACCGGCAAGATGGTGCGCGCTGCGACGCCATTGTTCCTCGCGCTTGTCGTCATCAACCTCGCCGACCTCGTGTTTGCAGTGGACTCGGTACCGGCGATCTTCGCTATCACCACCGACACGTTCATTGTGTACACGTCAAACATCATGGCGATTTTGGGCCTGCGTGCCTTGTATTTCGCACTCGCCGCGATGGTCCATCGTTTCCATTATCTCAAATATGCGCTGGCACTGGTTTTGGTCTTCATTGGTTCGAAGATCTTCGTTTCAGACTTTGTGATGGACGGCGACAAGTTCCCGCCCGTCCTAAGCCTGGGCGTCACCTTTGCCCTGATTTTGGGAGGCATATTCTTTTCGCTCTGGAAAACGCGTGGCGAAGAGACATCGGTTCCATCCCATATTGTTTAGCCGCGACTTATTCGGCGGGGCTAAACGCTAACGCCGGTCCTTCGTCGGCGCATTAAAATCGGACGGTTTGTTGGCAATCCATGCCACGAACCGTCCAATTTCTTCATGCGCCAACAACGCGTCAACGGTGGCAAAGCGCTTTTCTAGATCGCTGTTGGTGAAATTGGCATGAATGGTCCGATGGCAGATCGGATGCACCGGCTGCCGTTCCTTGCCACCCCGGCTTTTGGGCACAGGGTGATGCCATTCGGTGACCTCCCCCATCGGGCGCGAACACAGCCAGCAGGTTACTTCGGGCGCAATGGGCTCTTCGTCAGAGTCATAAAAATCGCGATTTTTTCGCGCCATTGTCGCCGCTCCGTAACCTGCCAGATATCCGCAATCAGTTCTTGCCTGTTCCCAGCAAGTCCAACGCGGCGGCTGTCATCGCTTCGATGCCCAAGCGGACCGATGGTTCGGGATCGATCTTGAACAAGGGCGAATGGTGACCGGCCACGGCTGGTCCGCCATTTTTCGCAGCGGCAATCCATTCGGGATTTGTCCCGCCGACCGCGAAATAATAGCCCGGGATGCCAAATTGCTGATCCACGAAGAACGCGAAATCCTCTGCGCCCATATTCGTCTGGCGGAAGGGCACAACAACATCGCTACCCAATGCCGTCGCAATTGCACCGTTCAAGCGACGGGCAAGCGCAGCGTCATTAACGGTGACGGGCGTGCTTTCGTTGACCTTTACGATAGGTAGCTTGTCATTGGGCAGGCCGTGCGCCGCGCCAATACCTTTTGCCACACGCTCGATGGAGGCAATCAACTGATCGCGAACCGCTTGGCTATTGGCGCGCACGGTCACCTGTAAATCGGCATATTCCGAAATGATGTTATGCTTGGTCCCGGCGTGGAATGCGCCAACGGTAATCACGCCAGCGTCCAACGGGCCCTTTTCGCGGCTGATGATCGACTGAAGGCCGACAACGATCTGCGACGCGATGTAGACGGGGTCACGGCCAAGATGCGGTGCAGCGCCGTGCGTGGCGATACCGGGAACGCGGATGTCGACGCTGTCAGCGGACGAATATTGGATACCCTCTGCTGCTGCAATTTTACCGGTTTCCAATTCTGCTGCCACATGGAAGGCAAGCGCATAATCGGGCTTGGGGAAACGGGTGTATAGACCGTCCTGCACCATGGCCTTGGCGCCGCCAACGCGCTCTTCAGCGGGTTGGACGATGAACAGGATTGTGCCTTTCCACCGGTCTTTCATGCGCGCCATTTGCCGCGCCGTGCCGAGCAAAGAGGTAATGTGCACATCATGGCCACAGGCATGCATGACGGGCATTTCAAGGCCATCAACGCCAACCTGTCTGACGGTCGAGCTATTGGCGAGGCCCGAACGTTCCTGCACGGGCAATCCGTCCATGTCCGCACGGACAAGCACGACGGGACCATCGCCATTTTTCAGCATGCCGACAACGCCGGTTCCGCCAACCTTTTCGGTCACGATCATGCCAGGCACGGTGCGCAGTTCCTGTGCCATCCGGGCGGCAGTCTTATATTCGCGGAACGACAATTCAGGATTGCGGTGGAAATGGTCCCACAGGCTGGCGAGCGACTTGTCATAGTCTGCTTTGACGACATCCGCATAATCCGGGCGGGCCGCAGCTGGTGTAGCCATCAGTGCGCTTGTCAAAAGCGCGCCCAATAAAGTTTTTTTCATCATAATCATTGTCCCCCATTGTATCTGTTATGCGACGGCTCAGATGTCCCCTGTCGGGTGAGGCCGCTTCGGTTTGAATGTTACGCTATCACGGGCACCGGTCAAAGCAATGCCCGACAGGTGAAAATTCATCCACCATCGTCACGTAGCGGTAAAATCCCTTGCCTTGCGCCGGGTTAATCCAAAAACCGGCGCGCAGCGAATATGCCTCACCCACATGGCCAAACCATCGATTGCCTGCGTTGCCCTCCAACCAATGTACGCCAAGGCCATATGCCTTGAAATAGCCTTTGTCGTCATCGCCATTTGAACCATTGAACGCCCATACGGGCACGGTCATTTCGGCGAAGCTTTGTTTCGACAATAATGGCGCGCCCTGACGCAACAGCAATTGGCCCACTTTGGCAAGGTCGCGCGCCGAAATGCGTAGGCCGCCTTGCGGGCTGAACGCCGAACCATTGCGCCCAAGAACGTACAGCGCATCAACATCACAACTGCCGTTGGTGGCAGGATACACCGCGCAAGGGTCAGGCCCCTTCATGGCGGCATCACGCGCCAAATCGCCATTTGGGCGTAACAAAGTGACCGCTTGCGCACGCCGTCCCTCGCTGCACCCCGCGCCCCAATTGTAGCAGGCATCAAGCCCAAGTGGCGAAAGCACCAGCCGCGCCATCAACCGGTCAAACCGTTCGCCCGTGGCGCTTTCCAGCACCGCCGCGATCACGGGCGAATTGATATTGGCATAAGAAAAATAACTGCCCGGTGGGTGGGCGGCATCCCACGCTTTTGGGTTGGCAATGACGTCCGACAGCTGGCCATCCAGCGGCACGATATAATCGACAGAGTCGCGCAGCCCGCTTTGGTGGGACAGCAAGGCACGCATCGTCACCGGCGTATTAGGAAAGGCTGGATTGCGGACGGGCCAGCCAAGATAAAGACCGACATCACGGTCAAGATCAAGGACACCCTGTTCCGCCAGCCGCATCGCTGCAATGGCCACCACCAGTTTCGAGATCGAAGCAACGCGCGCAGGGTCATCCAGCGTGACGGGACGGCCTGCCACACCAGCATCGCCTTGCGCGGCAACGTGCGTGATGCCGTCAGCGGTAAAATCAACCCGCACCTCCGCCGCCGCAGGAAGCGCGCGTTCAGCCGAGGCAGGCGTTGTTGCACAGCCGCCAAGCGCCGCCGTACACAAAGACAAAGCCGCGATGAGAGGCGCGAGCTGCGTCCTATTCCAAGACAGTCTCATCCCCTGCATCATGCCGCCGGACAGGCGCCTACATATTCGCCGGTTGCTTTGCCCTGCATCTTCACCTTGCCAATCATCGGCAGACGGACATCGAACTTGCTGTCATAATTGAATTCGGTTTCGCTCATGACGCCCGCAAGCTCCATGTCGACGCTGCCCATGCCTTCCATGCCGCATGACAGCTTCAACCGGATATTTTGGCCCGAAACGTCAAATGCCTTATACACGCATTTCTCCGCGCCATTGCCGCCAAAGAAATCCGCACTTGGCTTTTTGGCTTCTGCTTCCGTCAGGCAGCTACGGCTAGACGCGCCTTTGGCGACCTCGTCCATGATCTGCTGTTTTTCCGCTTTGCCCAGCGTCGGCACGTCAATGTCGGTGAAGACAAACTTGGTTTCCCACTGCCCGGCCTTCATCGGGATGAACGCGTCATAATCCATTTCGGCGGCGCGTTCTTTGCTGTCTGTGTCAGCGCCTTTGTCCGAACAGGCTGAAATCGCCAACGCCGCAACGCCCAATAAAAGGAACTTGTGCATGGGTTGTCTTCCTCGCTCTGTTGTCATGTCCTTCTTGTGTCCCTGACTTATCAAAAAGGCAACAGGCGATCAGAACCCCTTTTGTGGTTTTGGTGTTCCTTGGCACAGGTGACAACATAGGCCACGTTTTTCACATAAACCCGCCGCACACTCTTGCCCTTGCACGAGCTAAAGCACATATAGCGAACATGGCTGAATTGATTATCCGCCGTGGGCTGGAAGAACCGGACACGGTTGGCAGCTTCACCCCGCACAGGCCGGAACGCCCGTCAAAGCTTGAAGGGGGTCGCCCTTTCAAAATCGTTTCCGATTATGAACCCGCAGGCGACCAGCCAACCGCAATCAAAGAACTGATGACGACTGCGCTGACCGGTGAAAAGAATCAGGTCCTTTTGGGCGTCACCGGCTCCGGTAAAACCTTTACCGTCGCCAAAGTCATTGAGGCATTGCAACGGCCCGCACTGATCCTTGCGCCGAACAAGATTTTGGCGGCGCAGCTGTACGGCGAATTTAAAAGCTTCTTCCCCGACAATGCGGTCGAATATTTCGTCAGCTACTATGACTATTACCAGCCCGAGGCCTATGTCCCGCGCAGCGACACCTATATCGAGAAGGAATCGAGCGTAAACGAGGCCATTGACCGCATGCGCCATTCGGCGACGCGGTCGTTGCTTGAACGCGACGATGTTATCATCGTTGCCTCTGTGTCGTGTATTTACGGTATCGGCTCGGTGGAGACCTATTCGGCGATGATATTCGACCTGAAAGCAGGCGAAAGTGTCGATCAGCGCGAATTGATCCGCAAGCTCGTCGCGT
This sequence comes from Sphingomonadales bacterium UBA658, assembly GCA_002299195.1. Classification (GTDB taxonomy): domain Bacteria; phylum Pseudomonadota; class Alphaproteobacteria; order Sphingomonadales; family Sphingomonadaceae; genus Sphingorhabdus_B. The sequence goes on along the minus strand of DBOA01000091.1, from coordinate 850 downwards.
TGCAATATAAGCGCAACGACACCGGCTTTGCCCGCGGCAATTTCCGCGTGCGGGGCGACAATCTGGAAATCTTCCCGTCGCATTATGAAGACATGGCATGGCGCGTGAGTTTCTTTGGCGACGAGATTGAGGAAATCGCCGAGTTCGACCCGCTGACGGGGACGACAGGCGCCAAGCTGAACAGTGTGCGCGTATACGCGAACAGCCACTATGTGACGCCCGGCCCAACGATGAAGCAGGCGAGCGAAGCCATTCGGTTCGAACTTACGGAGCGACTGAAAGAACTGTTGTCCGAAGGCAAATTGCTGGAAGCGCAGCGGCTTGAGGAACGGACAAATTTCGATCTGGAAATGATCGCGGCGACCGGCAGTTGCGCGGGCATCGAAAATTACTCGCGCTTTTTGACGGGCCGCCTGCCCGGTGAACCGCCACCCACCCTGTTTGAATATCTGCCTGAAAATGCATTGCTGTTCGTCGACGAAAGCCACCAGACGGTGCCGCAGATCGGCGCGATGGCAAAGGGTGACCATAGGCGCAAGCTGACGCTCGCCGAATATGGTTTCCGCCTGCCGTCCTGCATCGACAACCGGCCGCTGCGTTTCAACGAATGGGACATTATGCGCCCGCAAACGGTGTGCGTTTCTGCAACACCGGGCGGTTGGGAAATGGAACAATCGGGCGGCGTGTTTGCCGAACAGGTTATCCGGCCCACGGGGCTTATCGACCCACCGGTCGAGATTAAACCCGTGGAAGATCAGGTGCAGGATTGCATCAATGAATGCCGCAAGACCGCTGAGGCAGGCTTCCGGACATTGGTCACCACGCTGACCAAGCGCATGGCCGAAGACCT
>DBOA01000092.1 GCA_002299195.1 Sphingomonadales bacterium UBA658 | reverse complement strand
TACTCAGCGCCCAACCGACCGAAGGCGAACAACGCAGCGCGCCGCACCGTTTATTCGGATATCTGGATGGGCAAACGCATTGTTCGGCGGCGCGCTGGACCAATGATGCGAAAGACGCGATTGACGAAGCGCATGACGCAGGCGCGCTGCCTGTACTGGTCGGGGGCAGCGGCCTATATATCCAAACATTACTCGACGGCATCGCACCCATACCGGAGATTGACCCAGAACTACGCACCCGCATTCGGGCAATGCCAGTCGAACAAGCTTTTGCGGCACTCCAAAAGCTCGACCCTGCAGTAGCGGCAACCTTGGGCCCAGCGGATATCATCCGGATCACCCGAGCGCTTGAGGTTATTGAAGGCACTGGGCGCAGCATCAGCGAATGGCGCAAAATTAAGACGGGCGGCATCGCGCAAGACATCTCGCTGCACCCCCTCCTCCTTTTGCCGCCGCGTGAATGGCTGTATCAACGGTGCGACATGCGGTTTGAACAGATGATGCAAAGCGGCGCTATTCAGGAAGTTGAAGCCTTATTGGCGCAGCAAATGCCCCACGATGCGCCAATCATGCGGGCCATTGGCGTACCCGAGATCGCTGCACTTCTTGGCGGCACTATGTCGGAGGCCCAGGCCATCGAACGCGGCCAAATTGCGACCCGCCAATATGCAAAGCGGCAGTTTACCTGGTTCAGGAACCAAGCCCCCGCCGCATGGCCTCGTATCGTCGATGAAATAAATGATTCAAATAGACGTTATTTTGAAACAATATTTCAATGATTATCGTTGACATGTCATTTTATAATCTTTAGCTAGCCCGCTCTTGCCTACTGTGTTGCGCTGCAACATAGGGCAGTTTCATAATGAGTGAGGACTTTATAGTGCCCGAAAAATCCGGCGCAGAAATTTTGATCGATACCTTGATCGAACAGGGTGTGGACACCGTCTTCGGGTATCCCGGCGGCGCAGTTCTGCCAATTTATGACGCACTCTTTCAGCATAAGAAAATCCGTCATGTCCTCGTCCGTCACGAAGCTGGCGCTGCGCATGCGGCAGAAGGTTACGCGCGTTCAACGGGTAAGCCGGGCGTCGTGCTGGTCACGTCAGGCCCTGGCGCGACCAATGCCGTCACCGGCATTGCGGATGCCTTCATGGATTCCATTCCGCTTATTGTTCTGACTGGCCAAGTTGCCACCAACTTAATCGGCTCGGATGCGTTTCAGGAAGCGGACACCGTCGGCATCACACGCCACTGTTCAAAGCACAATTATCTTGTGAAAGATCCGGCGGACCTCGCATCCACCGTGCGTGAGGCATTTGCCATCGCAACCAAGGGACGCCCTGGCCCCGTTGTCATCGACATTCCGAAAAACGTTCAGGTTGCGACGACATCCACCCACGTAAAGCGCGCAACGTCTTCGCGGTTTAACCCTGCGGGCGAAGCCGATTACGCCGAAATCAATCGCGCGGTTGAGCTATTGGCCAATGCGAAGGCGCCCATCCTCTATACCGGCGGCGGCATCATCAATTCCGGCTCCGATGCAAGTGCGGCGCTGCGTGAACTCGCCGAACTGTGTGGCGCGCCTGTCACATCAACCCTTATGGGCCTTGGCGCATATCCTGCCTCCGGCGACGCATGGCTGGGCATGCTTGGCATGCATGGCACATATGAAGCCAATATGGCGATGAACCAGTGCGACGTCATGCTATGCCTAGGTGCGCGTTTCGACGACCGTGTAACAGGTCGCCTCGATGCATTTTCACCCGACAGCATCAAAATCCATATCGATATCGACCGCAGTTCGATCAACAAAACGGTGCGCGTTGATCTGCCCATCGTGGCGGATGTTGGCGCGGCGATCCGGCAAATGATCGAAGTGTGGAAAGGCCGTAAATATAAAGCTGCGGCGTTGGACGACTGGTGGGCACGTATCAAAGGCTGGCGCGCAGTCGACTGCCTCAGCTACCCCGGCAGCACGCAGGAAATCATGCCGCAATATGCGATTGAGCGTTTGTTCGCGGCCACCAAAGACAAATCACCGATCATCACGACGGAAGTTGGGCAGCACCAAATGTGGGCGGCACAGCATTTCCATTTTGATGCCCCCAACAAATGGCTCACCAGCGGGGGCTTGGGAACGATGGGCTATGGCCTGCCCGCAGCGGTCGGTGCACAAATGGGTAATCCGGACGCACTGGTTATCGATATCGCCGGCGAAGCGTCGATCCAGATGAATATTCAGGAAATGGCAACCGCGACCCAATATCGTTTGCCGGTCAAGGTGTTCATCCTGAACAATGAATGGATGGGCATGGTCCGCCAATGGCAAGAGCTGACTTATGAAAGCCGGTTCTCAGAAAGCTATTCAGACAGCTTGCCCGATTTTGTCGCGCTGGCCGAAGCTTATGGATGGAAAGGCATCCGTTGCAGTGACCCTGCCAAGCTGGATGATGCTATTGCCGAAATGCTTGCCTATGACGGCCCGGTGATGTTCGATTGCCGCGTGCACAAAACCTCAAATTGCTTCCCAATGATACCGTCAGGCGCGGCCCATACGGACATGATACTGCATTCCGATGAAGTATCAGGGACGATGGACGACGAAGCAAAGGCGCTCGTATAATGCATATCAAACAGGAACTCACCGAACGGCATGTGCTCACGCTGACCGTCGACAACGAAGCAGGCACGCTGGCGCGGATCGCGGGTATGTTCACGTCGCGCGGTTACAACATCGACAGTTTGACCGTTGCCGATATCAGCGAAGATCATACCACCAGCCGGATTACCATCGTCACCCGCGGGCCACCGCCGGTCATCGACCAGATCATTGCGCAGTGTGAACGCCTTATCCCGGTGCATAAGGTCACTGACCTGACCGAAGCCGGCCCCCATGTGGAGCGAGAGCTTGCGTTGGTGAAAGTTCGCGGCACCGGTGACCAACGGGTTGAGGCAATGCGCCTTGCCGATATTTATCGTGCCCGCGTGATCGACGCGACCGTCAACAGCTTCATTTTTGAGATAACCGGCGGCCCGGACAAGATCGACACGTTCGTCGCGTTGATGCGCGAAGTCGGCCTGGTTGAAGTCGGCAGAACCGGAATTGTCGGCCTGATGCGCGGAGCCGAAGGCAGCTAAATTTCATCGTCAAAATATTACGCCGTTGAAAGTAAGACCCTGAAACACATTCAGGGTAACGGCAAAGCAGAAGGACTAAAACATGAAAGTATTTTACGACGCAGATTGCGATCTGGGCCTAATCAAGGACAAGAAAGTCGCGATTGTTGGTTATGGCAGCCAAGGCCATGCACATGCCCAGAACCTGCGCGACAGCGGCGTTGCGGACGTAGCCATTGCGTTGCGTGCTGGATCGGCCACCGCGAAAAAGGCTGAAGCCGCTGGCTTCAAGGTATTGGCAAATGCCGATGCAGCAGCGTGGGCCGACATCTTGATGGTGTTGGCACCTGACGAGCATCAGGCCGCCATTTACGCGGATGACCTGCATGCAAATATGAAGCCCGGCGCGGCGCTTGCCTTTGCCCATGGCCTCAACATCCATTTCGGCCTTATCGAACCACGTGCAGACATTGATGTCATCATGATCGCGCCAAAGGGCCCCGGCCACACCGTACGCAGCGAATATCAAAAAGGCGGCGGCGTGCCTTGCCTTATCGCGGTTGCGCAAAATGCATCGGGCAATGCCCATGACATCGCGCTTGCCTATGCAAGCGGCGTTGGCGGCGGACGCAGCGGCATAATCGAAACCAACTTCCGCGAAGAGTGCGAAACCGATCTGTTCGGTGAACAGGCCGTCCTTTGCGGTGGCATCACGCACCTTATCCAAGCCGGCTTCGAAACGCTGACTGAGGCGGGCTACGCCCCTGAAATGGCCTATTTCGAATGCTTGCATGAAACGAAGCTTATCGTTGACCTGCTATATGAAGGTGGCATCGCCAACATGCGCTATTCCATCTCCAACACCGCAGAATATGGCGACATCACGACTGGCCCGCGCATCATTACCGACGAAACCAAAGCGGAAATGAAACGCGTTCTTGCGGACATTCAGTCCGGCCGTTTTGTAAAGAACTTCGTTCTGGACAACCGTGCGGGACAACCTGAACTCAAGGCCGCACGCAAGGCTGCTGCCGCGCATCCAATCGAAGCAACTGGCGCAAAGCTGCGCGCCATGATGCCTTGGATCGCCAAGAATAAGTTGGTTGATCAAGCCAAAAACTAATCGTCTTGGCATCTTGACAGTTTAAGGGGAGGCATCGACACTGGTGCATCCCCTTTTTCATGTCTGGAGCGATTTTATGCGCAAGCTTTTATGTGCCCTTCCCCTCTTCGCTGCCGTCCCCCTCATCGCCCAAAGCGCACCACAAACCCCCGGCGCGGTCGATGTCACGCGCGTGACCGCTGGAACGTACAATACCGATCCCGGACACACGCTGATCGGTTGGCGGGTTAGCCATTTCGGTTTCAACGATTATTTTGGCATCTTCGGCGATGCGACGGGGACATTGGTTCTGGACCCCGCAAAGCCAAATGCATCAACGGTCGATATCACTATTCCCGTAGGCAAAGTCACAACCGCGAGCGCGGGCCTCACGGGCCATTTGCTTCGTGCAGGAAAAGAAGGCGGCAAAGCTGACTTTTTCGGTCCAGCGCCGGCGGATGCAAAGTTTGTATCCACCAGCGTGGTGGCCAAGGGCACGACAGCGAAAATCACGGGCAACCTAACGCTGAACGGCGTCACCAAGCCAGTCGTGCTCGATACGACATTTTCAGGCGCTGGCAACAATCCGTTCAATAAGAAACCAACCGTCGGCTTTCACGCCACCTCTGTCATCAAACGCAGCGAATTTGGCATTAGCTATGCCGTACCTATGATTTCGGATGACGTTACCTTGGACATCAGCGTCGCCTTTGAAAAGGCCAGCTAAGGATCAAAAATAAAACGCCGCAAAAGCACAAAGGGGAGATTTTCCGCGCCTTGTGCCTTTGCAGCGTCGTAAAGCATATTGCTGGCTACGCCATGTCGGGGATATAATTAGCCCCGGAAAGCCGCATCCAAAGCAACCTTGGCTGCGCGATACTCTGCCTCAAGCTGATCAACAAATTGTGCCACAGTTTGCACTTCCTTGATCGCGCCGATACCTTGGCCTGAACCCCAGATATCCTTCCAAGCCTTGGCTTCGCTATTGCCGCCAGAACCGAAGTTCATCGTGGAAATATCGCCCTTTGGCAGATTGTTGGGGTCCATCCCTGCGCGCTCGATCGACTGGCGCAGATAGTTGCCGCTGACGCCGGTAAACAGGTCCGAGTAAACAATGTCGGAAGCTTTTGCTTCAACGATGTTATCTTTGTAGCCGTCAACGGCATTGGCTTCCTTCGTCGCGATGAACGCGCTGCCGATATAACCAAAGTCTGCACCCATGGCTTGCGCGGCCAAAACGGACGCACCGTGCGCAATCGATCCGGAGAGCGCGACTGGACCGTCGAACCATTCACGAATTTCGCGCATCAATGCGAAAGGTGAGGTTACGCCAGCATGTCCGCCAGCGCCTGCAGCAACGGGAATAAGGCCATCTGCGCCCTTCTCGATTGCCTTGTGCGCGAAACGGTCATTGATAACGTCATGAAACGCAATGCCGCCCCAGCTGTGTACGGCTTGGTTCAGTTCTTCCTGCGCGCCAAGCGACGTGATTGTGATGGGAACTTGCCATTTCGCGCAGACGGCCAAATCTTCCTGCAACCGGTTGTTTGATTTATGCACGATCTGGTTCACGGCATAAGGCGCGGCAGGGCGCGTGGGATTATCGCGGTTATGTGCAGCGAGCTCTTCGGTGATCTGGTGCAACCATTCGTCCAGCTGGCTGGCCGGACGCGCATTGAGCGCCGGGAATGAACCGACAACACCGGCTTTGCATTGTGCAATCACCAGCTCTGGGCCTGAAACGATAAAAAGCGGCGATCCAATCACCGGAAGACGAAGATTGTCGAAAATTGCCGGAAGTGCCATGCGCCGAATCCCTTGTTAATTGAGCATTTAACGGTGGGTTAGCGCCTGCACATTGCGGCTGTCAAATGGGTGGTACGGAACAAGCCATTACGTAAGGTTAGGTGGGCGTGATTTTTCATGCACGCCCGCCTTAGATCGACTTACGCGCCGTTAGCGGCACTCAAAATCGCGCGAACGGATGCCGTCGCGACATCCCTGCTGATCCCGACACCGAACAAAATCGGACCATCGCCAACACGGCACTCAACATAGGCAGCAGCGCGTGGATCGGTGCCGTGTCCGATTGCGTGC
>DBOA01000204.1:1016-3806 GCA_002299195.1 Sphingomonadales bacterium UBA658 | reverse complement strand
GACCGAAAAGAACCGCCCGATATCGACGTTGATTTCGAACATGAGCGGCGTGAGGAGGTCATTCAATATGTCTATCGGCGCTATGGCCGCCACCGGGCCGCGATTGCCGGAACGATCATCCATTACCGCCCGCGCAGCGCGGTGCGCGAAGTGGGAAAGGCTTTGGGCCTGACCGAGGATATCACCACGCGCATGGTCAGCACCGTCTGGGGCAGTTTCGGCAGCGGTCCTGATGAACGGCGGCTGGTCGAGGCCGGGTTTGATCCGGACAATCCCGAAATTGCCCGGCTGAAGTCGCTGTCAGAACAGTTGATAAAATTCCCGCGTCACCTGTCGCAGCATGTCGGCGGGTTTATCCTGACCGAAAACCCGCTCGATGAAACCGTGCCCATCCACAATGGCGCGATGAAGGACCGCAATTTTATCGAGTGGGACAAAGACGATATCGACGCATTGGGGCTGATGAAGGTTGATGTGCTCGCGCTGGGTATGCTGACGTGCATACGCAAGGCCTATGACATGATGCGCGAACAGGGGATTGGCGATTATGATCTGAAGGTCGACATCGATTCCGATGATCCCAATGTCTATGACATGCTGTGCAGAGGCGAGAGCCTGGGCGTGTTTCAGGTCGAAAGCCGGGCGCAGATGAACATGCTGCCGCGCATGAAACCGCGCAGCCTATATGACCTCACTATTCAAGTCGCGATTGTCCGCCCCGGGCCTATTCAGGGTGATATGGTGCATCCTTATTTGCGGCGACGCAATGGGGAGGAAAAGGCCGAATATCCCTCTCCCGCGCCGCCATATCCGCCAGACGAGCTGAAACATGTGCTTGGCAAAACATTGGGTGTGCCGCTGTTTCAGGAGCAGGCGATGAACCTGGCCATCACCGCTGCCGAATTCAGCGAGGCCGATGCCAACCGCTTGCGTAAAGCGATGGCGACGTTTCGCAATGTTGGCGGGATGGAGCATTTCGAAACGATGATGGTCGAAGGCATGGTGCGGCGCGGCTATGAACGTGACTTTGCCCAGCGCTGCTTTGGCCAAATTCAGGGCTTCGGATCATATGGCTTCCCCGAAAGCCATGCGCTGTCTTTTGCGCGGCTGGTCTATGTGTCGTCGTGGATCAAACATTATCATCCGGCCATTTTCGCCGCCGCCTTACTCAATTCGCAGCCCATGGGCTTTTACGCGCCGGCGCAGATTGTCCGCGATGCGCAGGAAAATGGGGTGGAGGTCAGGCCGATAGACGTCAATGCGAGCCATTGGGATAATGCAATCGAGCAAGGCGCGCTGCGATTGGGGATGCGGCAGATAGACGGATTTCGGGCGGTGTGGGCGCACGCCATTGCCCAGCATCGGCCATTTGCATCTATCGAAGATTTGGCGCGCCGTGCCGCGCTGCCACCGGCTGCTATGCACTTGCTTGCCGATGCTGACGCCGTGCGATCATTGGGTTTCGACCGGCGAGAGGGCGCGTGGGAAGCGTGGCGAACGCCTTCGGACGAACTGCCGTTGTTCGCTGCGGCCAATGCACGCGAGCTTGGCGCGGAGGCCGATGCAATGTTGCCAGCGATGCCCGCCAGCGAACATGTCGCGGCGGATTATCAGATGACCCGGCTGTCGCTAAAGGGACACCCGATGCAGTTTCTGCGCGGGATGTTCGCACGCGAGGGCGTGCTGAGCTGCGCTGAGGCGAATGTTGTCAAGAACGGCAAGCGGGTGCGCGTGGCCGGCGTCGTGCTGGTCCGGCAGCGCCCCGGCAAGGGCAATGCGATTTTCATCACGATTGAGGATGAAAGTGGCGTGACCAATATCTTGCTATGGGCGCGGTTGTTCGACCGGCAACGCCGCGCCGTCATGGCGTCTCGGCTGATCATTGCCGAGGGCGAAATTCAGCGCAGCAAGGAAGGTGTGGTGCACCTGATGGCGACCAATATTATCGACCGCACCGACGATCTGGCGCGGTTGTCCGAAACGCATCAGGCCAATGTCGGGAAACCCAAAATCGACGAATTTGCACGGCCACATCCCCCGCGCGGCAGCCATCCGCGTGATGTGCGGATCTTGCCCAAGTCACGCGACTTCCACTAATTGTTAGGCTGCGTCCTTCGCCGCCCGCCGTGCCGCCAGTTCCTCAACGGAGCTTGCGCGCATGAACGGGTTGGTTGCGCGTTCCAGTGCAATTGTTGTCGGCACCGTTGCCTCGCCGCGTTCGCGCGCTGCGATAACATCAGACACACGCTGCTGAAGCGCGGCATTGTCAGGCTCTATTGTCACCGCAAAGCGCGCGTTGCTTAACGTATATTCGTGCGCGCAATAGATGGCCGTAGCATCGCCCAGCGCTTCAAGCTTGCGCATATTGTCGTACATCTGCGCAGCGGTGCCTTCGAACAAGCGGCCACAGCCCATCGCGAACAAGGTGTCGCCGACAAAAGCGACCTGCTCGGTTTCAAAATGATAGGCGATGTGCCCCGCCGTATGCGCGGGAACGTCCAGAACCATCGCCCGCACGCCACCCAGTTGCACGACGTCTCCGCCGCGGACCTGCACATCCAGCGTCGAAATCCGTTCCGCTTCTGCCGCTGGCCCCGTGATGACACAGCCTGTCGCGGCCTTAATCTGCGCATTGCCGCCGACATGGTCGGGGTGCCAATGGGTATTCCAGATTTGCGTAATCTTCCATCCGCGCGCCTCGGCCGCCGCGAGCACCGGTTCTGCCACGGCAGGGTCGATCACGAGGGTCTCGCCGCTTGTTGCTTCATGCACCAGCCAGACATAATTGTC